>CAYRFT010000219.1:0-3878 GCA_964423585.1 uncultured Parabacteroides sp.
TTTCTGAAAAAAGAGCACTGTCGACTCTAATCAACAATGCTCTTTCTGGAAAAGGAGCACCGTCGACTCGGTTTTTTGGTGCTCCCCGCCCGCGCGCCTTGTGCAGGGATGGGCACTTCCCCCCGCCCGAGGAAAACACGCGCCTGTTTCCTTATACCTTATTATATTATTCCTTCACGAAAGAGATGGCAAAGCCTCCACCTGGCGCCATCGGAAGATTCAGCGAATCCGCGGCGGTCTTGACCGACGTTTCCTTCTTGTAGTCGGATGCCTGCTTGGAGGCATTCACCCCGTCGCGGAACAGCGTCATCGCATACGAGCCTTCCCCCAGGAAAGAAAGGTCCAGGGCCACCTCGCGGCCGTCCCAGTTCGTCATGCCCCCTACGTACCAGTCCGTGCCGACGCGGCGGGCCGTCACGATAAATTCTCCCAGCACGCCTTGGAGGATGCGGGTCTCTTCTATGCCGGTGTTCGGCAGGCCGGCGATGAAGTCGGCGCATTCCTGTTCTTTCCGGTAGGCCGTCGGGCTGTCGGCCAGCATCGTGAGGGGCGAATCATGCACGACGTAGGCGGCCAGTTGGTGGCAGCGCGTCCCTTGGCTCATCGGGTTGGAATAGACGGCCCGGAAGTCTTGCTTCGTCGCGTTGCGCATCGCGCCCGGCGTGTAATCCACCGGGCCCGCCATCATGCGGATGAAGGGCATCTCCACGTCATACTGCATCATGTCTTTCCCGGCCGTGCTCCACTTCATCTCTTCCATGCCGAAAACGCTCTCGAAGTTGACGACGTTCGGATAGGTGCGGTTCAGTCCCGTGGGCTTGTAGATGCCGTGCAGGTCGAGCAGGAGGCGATGCCCGGCGCAGGCATCCGCGATGCGGTACACCATCTCGACGGCCGTCTGGTCGTCGCGGTCCAGGAAATCGACCTTGAAGCCCTTGATGCCCATCGCGGCATAGGTGCGGCAGGCCTCCTCCAACTGCCCGTCCAGCACGTTGAATACCGTCCAAAGGATGAGCCCCACCTTCTTTTCCCCGGCATAGGCGGCCAGCCCCGGCAGGTCCAAACCGGGAATGACCGCCAGCATGTCGCCCGCTTTCGGGTCGTACCATCCCTCGTCGAGGATGACATAGGGGATGCCGTTTTCGGCGGCGAAATCTATGTAGTGCTTGTAGGTCTCCGTGTTGATGCCCGCCTTGAAGCCGATGCCGTAGATACCCCAGTCGTTCCACCAGTCCCAGGCGACCTTGCCGCCCTTCACCCACGAGCAGTCGCCGATCCGGTTGGGCGAAGCAAGCGCGTAAACCAGGTTGTTGACAGGCATCTCCGTGTCTTTCCCCGAGACCGCCAACACGCGCCAGGGGAACGGACGCGCGCCTTCCGTCTTGGCGATGAAGGAGGAACGCTCCGCCACATACGACATGTGCCGCCACGGACGGTAATCCATGCGCGAGGGGTAGGGGGCGAAGACTCCTTTCAGCGAGTACGAGGCCCCGTCGCCCCGCACGAACATCCCCGGGTAAGCCTCCAAGTCGGATTCCGCCAGCGTCAGCTTCACCCCGTTGCCGTAGTCGATCGTCACAGGCAGGAATGCGATGTTGGCCGTGTCAGCCTCCGTCAAGCGGGCCTTGGTGTAGAGGTTCTGGAACGCCATCGCATAGCGTTCTTCCCCTTCGGCCACCGTCGAATAGGCCCGGTAGCTCAGGTAGTCCCGGTCGAAGTTGAATTCGGCCACCTCGTCGCGGATCACGGCCGCGCCGCCGGTAGAGTAGAAGCGGTAGGCTATGCCTTCGTCATAAGCGCGGAAGATGATGCCGTAGCCTCCCTTCATCCGCAAGTCGAGTTGGTTGCAGGCAGAGGTGAACCCGGCCGTCCGGTACATAAAGCCGCTGATATGTTCGGACAACGAAGCGGACTTCTTCGAGCGGACGACGGCATCCTTTCCCCATTCCGTCCCATCGTCGAGCAACAGCCCCAGGCGGCTGTCCAGCAACAAGCACTGGCCTTCACGGTAAACCGAATAGGTCGTGGGTCCTTTCCCCGTGCGGATTTCCACACGCAGCTTCCCGTCGGGAGATTGCAGCGTCAACGGACGCACGGCCGCTTCCCCGGGCAAGAAATTCAAAAAGCATAAGCATGCAATAGAAAAGATAGTTCGCATATTTGATCAGTTTAATGGTTGTTCTTCCTGCAAGGGCCGCACCGGCAAATCCCTTTATCAAGCCTTTCCCGCATTATCCGAGGATGGAACTTCCTGTCACCTTCACGCGGTAAGGCCATTGCGCGTCTTTTTCGGTTGACCCGTTCATCCAGTGCTCGGAGGGTGCGCCCATGACTACCAGCCAAAGATACGACAATTTTTTGCCGGGCGGAGCGGTGAAGGAGATTTTTCCTTCCGCGGCCTTGCCGAACTCCTCGTCGGCGAGCACCGTCTTGCCATCGGCATCCACGCCGACCAGCCCGTAGCGCCAGCCTGCCTTGCCGGCATTGTACATGGCATAGCCGGGAGCCTCGGGCAGTCCTTGGAAATCGACGGTCACCGTCTGCCCGGCTTCCGGGACATCAAGGGCGATCACGTTGAACCCGTAGTTCTCGGGGCAATGCGCCGCGTCTATCTGCCGCCAGCCGTTGCCGCCATCCACCAGGCAGGCTCCGAACGGCTCGAAAGAGTTGGCCCACCGGCGGGTCACATCGAACACGCGCGGGTAGTCCATGTTGACGAAGTGCAGATAGCAGTCGATCATCTCGTCGTTGAACTGTTCCTGCGTGATGCCTGTCACTTC
This sequence comes from uncultured Parabacteroides sp., assembly GCA_964423585.1. Taxonomy (GTDB): domain Bacteria; phylum Bacteroidota; class Bacteroidia; order Bacteroidales; family Tannerellaceae; genus Parabacteroides. The sequence goes on from CAYRFT010000219.1 coordinate 2,781, forward strand.
CTTGTAGGTCATCACCGGGTCTTCGCCCTTCTTGCCCTGGCGGTAAAGTTCGGCGATCAGCGGACGGCCGTGCTTGTCGCCCCAATATTCGATCACGTAAGGCGAGCGGTATATGTTTTCCACATGCAGGTAAGCCTTGTGCAGGTTCTTCTTGAATTCGGCGAAGTGGTAATTCTCGTCGGTCACCCACTCGGGGTTGACTTGCCAGAGCATCCATTGCGAGGTCATCTCGTAAAAACCGCTTCCGCCCCATGCCTCGCCTTGCTTGTCGGCGACGATCTGAAGCTGGAAGCTATGCCCCAGCTCGTGCGCCACGGCATTCAGCTTCTTGTCCTGCAAACGGTTCGGGGCCGCCCAGAAAGCGCCGATGAAATCGTCGTAGGTGCCCCCGTAGGCGGTTCCTTCGAGCGAATACATCACCATCACCATCATGCGGTAGTCGTCGGCGTTGGAGTGCACGCCGGGTTTGACGAACTGCAACGTGTCCCGGAAACAGGCATAGAAATGCTCCAGCTTCTCTTTGAGGTTGTCGATATCGACATTCATGTCATGCCCCTCCAGCCGGGGCGCATGCGCCGGGTCGCTGCCAAAGCCCTTTCCCCAATAGATGGCGAAGTTGCCGGTACAGGTCATGCGGTTGTAAGAATACTCGTTGTCGTCGGTATGCCAATCCTGCCCCGAGAACTCTTCGGGACGATAGAAGGCTTTCCCGCCCGGCAGTTCGTCCGTGCCGCCCTGCTCCTCGTCCTTTTTGTCCGGGCAGGCGCACAAGAACAATGACAGCAGCAAGGCGGCGCCTTTCAATCCATTCTTCCTTTTCATCTGAAATTGGTTTTTTAATTGATGCAAACAAGGCAGGAAGCATCGCTTTTCCGGCATGTCCGGGCGGCTTCCTGCTTATGATTTAAACGGAAAACAAAGATACGTTTTTACTCATACGGCAGCAAATCTATCAAGGCGGATTTCTGGTTTTCCGTGCGAGGTACAGGCATCCAATAGGTTTTCTCGCCGCCCCATGTCATCACACGTACCGGATCCGTGTTACGGGCATACAGCTTGGTCCCGTCTTTGTATTTCCAGACCGTAATGCTGTATTTC
>CAYRFT010000220.1:0-3843 GCA_964423585.1 uncultured Parabacteroides sp.
CGCTTGGAGACGTGCGAGAACGCCTTCCTCGCGGCCGTCGCGCAGCGGACGGAGGAGGAATCAGCCCGGCAGGTGGGCATCGTGAAAGAGGCAAGGCAGGCGGCCGACAACGCCTACCGTTCGCTCGTCGGATTGGTGAACGCCCTCGTCGTGGTGAACGGCGACGAGGCCTACGCCACCTTCATCGACCACGTGAACGCGATCATCGGACGGCAGGACACGGTGCTGAAGACGCGGCAGACGGTCAACAAGAAAAAGGAGAAGTGAGAAATCCCCGTCGGCGGGGCAAACGAAGAAGACGCATTGCGGAGGGCCTTTGGCGGCACTCGCAATGCGTCTTTTTTTGGCATGGAAAAGAGGAAGGGCGCGCCCGCCTACTGTTTTTCCATCATCGCCTCTTTCAAGGCCGGGGCCAGCGAATCCCAGGCATACTTCACGGACAGCCAGCCCACGGTGAACACGAAAGTGAACAGGATGACGCCTATCGCCGCGTACAGTTTCCTCGGGGCGACGGGCTTCGGCTTGATATAAGGGGCATCCACTATGCGCGCCCTTTCCTTTCCTTCAGCCTCGTTCATCAGGATTTCTTCCTGTTTTTGCAGGAGCACCAAGTAGATGCCCTGGTATATTTCCCGCTGGCGCGCCAGGTCGGCGTACACGCGCTCTTGCTGCGGGATATTGTCCATCTTCTTCATGAGTTGTCCTTCTTTTTCTTTCAGGTCGGCGCGCGTCATCTCCATGCTTTGCCTCGAGTTCTCGATCATCTTGAAAACGCTCTCCCGCATCCTGTCGGCCTGCACGGTGAGGGCGGCAACCTTCGGGTTTTCGGGGCTCGAGTTCTTGATGACGCGCTCCCGCTCTATCAGGATCTGGTTGTAGGAAGAAAGCGCGCTTCCTGAAGAGCCGTCAGAGCTTTCCGCCAAGGGGGAGTATAGCGAAGGGACCAACTTGTACTTGTTTTCCGGGTCGCGCACGAACTCTTCCATCAGATCGATCAGGTGTTTCTTGGATTCCAGGTCGATGATCTTCGTCTGGAGCTCCTGCATGGAGGTGGCGTACATCTGGAGGTCGAACCCGACGAAGTTCATTTTGTTCGTCGTCTTGTATGATTCTATGGCGGTCTCTATTTTCCCCAGTTCCGTCGCGGAATTGTTTATCCGCCCCTCGAGGAACACCAAGGCCTTCTCCGAAAGCTCCCTTTTGTAATCCTTGGCCTGCGCGTTGTAGCATTCGATCAGGGTCGAGAACATGTCTTTGGCGCGTTGGGCCTCGTAATCCCGGCATGACATCTGCAGGATGTTGGAGGACTTCGAATAGTCTTCGATGAGGAAGTCTTCCACCAACCCTGCGGCGACGGCTATCGGCGGGTTCACATCGACCAATAGTTTGAAGGCCGTGTCCTTGCTGGCGCAATAAGGCGCGTAATCGATGTCGAACTTCGTGCCTTCAAATTCAATGCTGCCGGGCAGGCCGGGCAGGTCGAACGTCTGCTTCACCGTCCGGAACATGGAATATTTGCGTTTCGCCTTGATGCGGACGCTGCCGTCCTTCCGGTGGGTGATGGTCATCTTGACGGCCCGGTTGTAATCGGCCAGCGCGGCGGAATCGACCGACACTTTCAGGGGCTCCGTCCCGTACAGCCGGTATCCCATGGTGTAGGGTTCCGAATAATCGACGTAGATGCCTAACTTGACGACCATCTCCCGGACCAGTTGGTTGGAGGTCAGTATGACCAGTTCGTCGTCGAGCACGACCGCACCGCCGGCGCTCGCGTTCAGCCCGAACGAGCTCATCAGTCCGGCCGATTTTCCCAGCCCGGAACTCCCCGATGAGAGGCTTCCCCTGTCGTCCTGTAGCAGGATCTGCGCCGTCGCCTCGTAAGTCTTCGGATATAATATAAGGTATAATATGGCCACCACCACGGAAAAAAGCCCCGTGCCGATGATGAGCTTCCAGTGTACCAGGTATTGGACGAGCAATGTCCGCAAGTCCATAGTTTCGTTGTCTTTTGCCTCCATGTCTGTATTATTTTGTAATGGCTATAATAAGCGTTGCTATCACGGATACTGCGCTCAATATGGTAGAGAGGACGGTTATGTTGTACTGTTGCGCGTGGCTGTAGCGGGCGTTCTTCTTTTTCGCGTCGTTGGGTTCCACATAGACGATGTCGTTCTGGCGCAGGTAAAAATAAGGGGAAGAAAAAATCGCGGGGCTTGTTATGTCCAGCCTTCCGAATTCTTTCTTCCCGTCGTTGTCCCGTATGACCAATATGTTTGTCCTGTTGGCGTTGATGGTAACGTCTCCGGCTCTTCCCAATGCGTCCAAGATGGTTATGCGTTCATTGGAGACGTGCTGGGGTCCCGGGCTTCCCACTTCTCCCAGCAAAGTCACCTTGTAATTGACTATTTGGACATTCACGTTCACGTCGGCCACATATTTGGAGATGGCTTTCCGCAAATTCTCCGAGGCATCTTGCTTGGAAAGGCCTCCTACATGGAATTTTCCCAATACGGGGAAAATGATGTCGCCGTCTTTGTCCACCAGATAAGTCTGAAGCTGTTCCGCCACATCTATCTTTTCTTCGCCTTCTGCGGCATAGGCATACACCGGAGGATTAAACGGCGTCACCACCGTCGGGTCCCATGCCGTGACCGTTATGCTTAGCCTGTCGTCGGGGCAAATCCTCGAAGTGTAGTTCTGGCTCATGGAATCCAACTGCTGCTCCGTCAAGGAATCTATTCCTTGGAAATACGTGACATTCTTTGGAACCGAGCAGGAGCAAGCCATTCCAAACGAACAAACGAACAAATAATGCGTTAGCCTCATATCCTCTGTTTATTTTGATAATGCGGTTGCAAAGGTACAACAATTCGCCAATTTTTGACAGGTGATACCTGAATTATACTCTTCTAACGATGTATTCGGCGGAATATTGCCGCAAGCGGGCACTTTTGGCCGCGGTTTTTTTCACCTTCGGGAATAATTCTGTATGTTTGCCCCAAATTAGAGCCGTATGTTTGCCATAGGAAATTACAATAATCTGGAAATCGTAAAAATATTGGGCTTTGGGGCCTATTTGGATGGAGGAGACGGGATAGAAATCTTGCTCCCGGCCCGTTATGTCCCCGATGACGCGAAAGCGGGCGATAGGGTGGAGGTGTTCATCTACCGTGATAACGAAGGACGCTTGATAGCGACGACCCTGCATCCCAAGGCGGTAGTCGGGGAATTTGCATTCATGCAGGTGAAATCGGTCAATGCGGTTGGAGCTTTTCTGGACTGGGGGATCATGAAAGACTTGCTTGTCCCGTACAAAGAGCAGAAGATGGCCATGAAAGAAGGCGGGTGGTATGTGGTGTACGTGCGTCTTGATCCTGTCTCGGAAAGAATCATGGCTTCCGAAAAAATCGAGAAGTTTCTCGACAACGTGCCTCCCCGGTACGAGTATAATCAAGAGGTAAACCTTATGGTTGTCGAGGAGCGGGAAATCGGCTACAAAGTGATTGTCGATAATCTGCATTGGGGCATGGTATATTACGACCAGGCATTCCGGCGTTTGGAAAGAGGAGAGCGTTTGAAAGGATATGTAAAGGAAGTCCGGGAGGATGACAAATTGGATATCAGCTTGACGCCTATGGGATACCGGAAAGTGGAAGGGATATCAAAAGTCTTATGGGATGCCCTGCGGGCAAAAGGAGGATTCCTGCCTGTGCACGACAAAAGCGAGCCGGATGAAATCTATTCCCTTTTCAGGTGCAGTAAAAAGGCTTTCAAGCAAGCTGTCGGGGCTTTATACAAACAACATCTCATCGTCCTTGAAAAAAATGGCATCCGGATGGCGGA
>CAYRFT010000221.1:0-3820 GCA_964423585.1 uncultured Parabacteroides sp.
ATGAGGACGAAGCAGTTCAGATAAAATGCCCCGAGCAATATCGAGCTTGTCGCAAGGCTTTGGAACAAGTATCTGATGCGGGAACGGAACTCCAGCGCATCAAAGATTTGATCCGTCGAGATGTATGGAATCACCAGCAATAAAATCCATACGATGGCGTGTATGGTGGCTGTCAACCGTCGGGTCTTCATGTTGAATTCAAATTGGTTTGCAAAATTAATCCCAATTTTCTGAAAAACGAAGGAAACGGCATCGGCCGGAATCGGTCAATCTCTTTGCCCAAATCAAGCAAGAAAGCCGATAGTTTATAGTCATTCACTATTTATCCACTCTTAATTTTGTATGCATAGATACGATAATGTCCGAAATAATCCCCAAAAGAAGCCTTTCTCTCATAGCAAGGAGAGGCAGCCTCTCATAGTAAGGAGAGCCCGGCTCTCATGGTAAGGAGAGGCAACCTCTCATGATAAGGAGAGCCCGGCTCTCATGGTAAGGGCAAGATTCGTCTGTCACGGCTGTTTTTTTAGCTTTTTCAAAATACCTCCGGTTAGCATACTTCTTGATTGGCGATAGGAGAGAGGACCCGTCCAAGCCGCCGGACGGGGATTCAGCCCGGACGGCAAAAATCCGGGCTGGAAAGATGGCTTTTACTGTTCCGGCGTACCCGTGTTCAGCACCGGCCGGGCGGCCTCGTCGGCGCAGAGCACCACGAGGAGGTTGCCCACCATGGCGGCTTTCTTTTCCTCGTCGAGGTCCACAATCTTCTCCTTCGCCAGCTTGTCCAACGCCATGCGGACCATCGACACGGCACCCTCCACGATCTTCTCGCGGGCGCTGATGATGGACGAGGCCTGCTGGCGGCGGAGCATCACGGCGGCGATTTCGGGCGCGTAGGCGAGGTAGTTGATGCGGGCTTCCAGCACCTCGATGCCCGCCATGGCCAGGCGTTCGTTCAGTTCCTGCTCCAGCTGTTCGTTGATTTCATCGCTGCCCGAGCGGAGGGTCAGTCCGCCGTCGGTGGCCTCGTTGTCGTCGTAGGCATACTGTCCGGCCACCTGGCGCAGGGCGGCGTCGCTTTGTATCTTCACGAAGTTCTCCAAGGCGTTCATGCGGTCGGCCAGGCCGTCCGTTCCGGTTAACCTCTGCGCGTCAACCTTGAAGGTGTCGGCCATGGTCTGCGCGTCAATCTCGAACATCGCCTTGTAAGTGTCTTTCAGCCGCCACACCAGCACCAACCCGATGAGGACGGGGTTGCCTATCTTGTCGTTCACCTTGATGGGCTTCACGTCGAGGTTCCTGGCCCGCAGCGACAGCTTTTTTGCCCTCATGAAAGGGTTCACCCAGAAGAAGCCCGTCTCGCGGAACGTCCCCTTGTAGCGGCCGAAGAATACCATGACCCGCGCCTCGTTGGGCTCCAGCATCACATAGCCGAAATTCAGGATAATCCACAGCGCCGACAGCACCGCGCCCAGCGCGCAGAACCACCTGCCGCCTGCCTTGCAGCCCCATTCCGGAGCCATGCAGCCCGTCACGAAACACCACGCCGCGAGGCCTGCCAACACGAACAAGAAGAGGAAAACGGCCAAAAATCCGTTCATCCTGAAACCTTTGAAATTCATTTCTTTTGTTTCCATATAGATTGATTTTTTAAATGGTAAGCCGGAACTGTTTCCACCGCAAAGTTGGCGCAATAAAATCTCTTATGCAAGCCTTGCCCCCGGTTTTTCCTCCCCCGCAAGGGCGTTTTCCCGCCGGGGCGGGAGAGGGGATGGCCCTTCCGCCTTGGCCCCGCAAATTAATCGCGGATTTTGCTTCCGGGAGAACCGGGAAGTAGTATCTTTGCAGCATGGGAAAGAATAAATTGGCCAAATTCGAAGACATGGCGGGTTTCCCGCATGTGTTTCAATATCCGTTCGGCGTCTTGCAGGAACAGGGTTTCCCCATGCGGGGGCATTGGAATGAACAATTCTTCAAGAATGATCATCCGATCGTGCTCGAATTGGGGTGCGGGAAAGGGGAATATACCGTCGGGCTCGGGCGGCTGTTCCCGGAGAAGAACTTTGTCGGGGTGGATATCAAGGGAGCCCGCATGTGGAGCGGCGCGAAAGAATCCTTGGAGGGCGGCATGACGAACGTGGCTTTCCTGCGGACCGGCATTGAGCTGATTGCCCGTTTCTTTGCCCGGGGGGAAGTGTCGGAAATCTGGCTCACTTTCCCTGACCCGCAGATGAAGAAGGTGAACAAACGGCTCACTTCTACCCGTTTCATGAGGCTGTACCGGGAAATCTTGACGGACGGGGGCCTGATTCATCTCAAGACGGACAGCCATTTCTTGTTTGCCTATACGCATGAGATGATAAAGGCCAACCGCCTGCCGGTGGAGGCGCTCACGGACGACCTGTACCACAGCGGGCAGGCCGACGGGATTCTCTCCATACGGACGCATTACGAGCAGCAGTGGCTGGAGCGGGGTTTGAACATCAAGTACATCCGGTTTGCCTGCGAAGGACGGGACGAATGGATAGAACCGGATGTGGAAATCGAATACGATGCTTACCGGAGTTATAACCGGAGCAAACGGGGCGCCCCGGCTTCCGGGAAATCGGCCCGGGCGGACGGAAACCAAGAACGAAATAAATTCAGGCAAATATGACGATATATCCGCAATTAATCTTGGACGCGCTCAAGAAGGTGCGGTATCCGGGGACAGGCAAGGACCTGGTTGAAATGGGGATGGTGGAGGACAACATCCGCATCGACGGCATGAATGTGACCTTTTCGCTCCTTTTCGACAAGCCGAACGACCCGTTTGTCCGCTCGGTGGTAAAAGCGGCCGAAACGGCCATCCTGACCTATGTAAGCCCGGAAGTCAACATCAGGAACAACATCACGGTCAAGGCCCGCCAGTTGGCGCGTCCCGAACCGGACAAGCTGCTTCCGGGGGTGAAGAACATCATCGCCGTTTCTTCCGGGAAAGGCGGAGTGGGCAAGAGCACGGTGGCAGCCAACCTGGCTGTGGCTTTGGCCGGGTTGGGCTATAAGGTCGGATTGCTCGATGCGGACATTTTCGGCCCGTCGCAGCCCAAGATGTTCCATCTGGAGGAGGCCCGTCCTTATATGGTGGAAGTGGGAGGCAGGGAACTGATCGAACCGGCCGGAAACTATGGCGTGAAGATGCTTTCCATCGGTTTCTTCGTGGACAAGGGAGATGCCGTGCTGTGGCGCGGGGCCATGGCGAGCAATGCCTTGAAGCAGCTGATAGGGGATGCCGATTGGGGTGAGCTGGATTACTTCCTGATAGACCTGCCTCCGGGGACAAGCGATATTCACCTGACGCTGGTGCAGACGCTGGCGGTTACGGGGGCGATTGTGGTCACTACGCCGCAGGAGGTGGCCTTGGCGGATGCCCGCAAAGGAATCAACATGTTCACGGGCGACAAGGTGAATGTCCCGGTGCTGGGACTGGTCGAGAACATGGCATGGTTTACACCCGCCGAGCTCCCTGGAAACAGATATTATCTTTTCGGGAAAGAAGGCGGGAAGCGTTTGGCTGAAGAACTGCATATCCCCCTGTTGGGGCAAATTCCCATCGTCCAAAGCATCTGCGAAGGGGGCGACGAAGGCAAGCCCGTCGCTTTGAATCCTGATAGCGTTACCGGACGCGCGTTCCTGGACTTGGCGCAAAAGGTCGTCAGGGAGACGGATTACCGTAACGGGCATTTGGCTCCCACCCGGCGCGTGCATGCGGCAAGGAAATAAGGTGGCGCGTTCATACAGGATGCAAATTCTCCCTGCAAGTGGAAAATCAAGCAACAAGCAG
>CAYRFT010000222.1:0-3820 GCA_964423585.1 uncultured Parabacteroides sp.
CCTGCGTCCCTTTTCTTATTATTTCCGGCGTGTAATGACGTATAGTGCCAATTTTTGAAGGGCTTCTTTAGCCTGCGAATCCGGCAGCGTTTGCAGAATATCCACAGCCTGCTGGTAATAGGCCCGCATCTTCGCTTCGGCATATTCAATGCCACCGTTCGCTTTGGCAAAAGAGATGAGCTGTTCGATATGCTCGGTGGTGAAATCTTTCCGTGAGATGATATCGAAAAAACGGGAAGCCTCCTCCCCTCCCTGCCCCAATGCGTGCAACAAGGGCAACGTGACTTTCCCCTCCCGGATATCGTTCCCCGTAGGTTTCCCGATGTTCAGCTCGTGGAAGTAATCAAATATGTCGTCCCTGATTTGGAAGGCATACCCCAAATTGATGCCGAAGTCGTGCAGCAACCGCACATCCTCCTCGGAAGCCTTTGCCGAAATGGCGCCAATGGTCGCACAAGCGGCCAGCAACGTCGCCGTTTTCTTGAAAATGACTTGCATGTAGCAAGCTTCATCGACAACGCTTTCATCGGCATTCTCCATTTGTTTGATCTCCCCTTCCGAGAGGTCCTTCCCCAGATTTGACAGGATTCCGATAATCCGGAGGTTGCCGATTTGGATAGAACGGACCAAAGCCGAAGACAATACGTAATCGCCGGTCAGCACCGCCACCTTATTGTCGAAAACAGCATTCAGCGACGGCACTCCGCGGCGTTGCCTGGTCTCATCTATCACATCGTCATGAATCAACGTCGCCGTATGCAAGAGTTCCAGAAACACGGCGGCATTGACGGTGCTTTCGGTCACATCCCCGCAAGCCTTGGCTGCCAACAAGACCAACAAAGGACGAATATGTTTCCCCGTTGACACCAGGATTCGGTCTATAGCAGCCTGAAGAAGGCGCGTGTCGCTCCTCAAGGAGGATTCAAATTCGCTCTTGAACCGGGCAAATTCCGCAGCTACAGGCTTTTCTATAATACTTCTATCTGTCATATTGGAATAAACGATACGCAAAAGTAACAAAAACTGCCGAGTAAGCGACTTTTTTTGTACATTTACCGAGATTTGTCACATCAAAAAACCTGTTAAAAGTAATGAAGCTATTCCTTATAGATGCGTATGCATTGATTTATCGTTCGTATTATGCTTTTATCAAGAATCCGAGGATCAATTCCAAAGGGATAAACACCTCTGCCATTTTCGGCTTCGTCAATACGTTGGAGGATGTCCTGAAGCACGAGCGGCCCACGCATATCGCCGTCGCTTTTGACCCGAAAGGCCCGACTTTCCGCCACGAGGCATTCGAACAGTATAAAGCGCAACGGGAAGAAACCCCGGAAGTCATCCGCCAGTCCGTTCCCGTCATAAAGGATATTATCCGGGCTTACCATATTCCTATTTTGGAAGTACCTTATTATGAAGCAGACGATGTCATTGGCACGGTGGCCGGACAGGCGGCCGCATGCGGGTTTGAGGTCTATATGATGACCCCCGACAAAGACTACGGGCAGCTGGTCGCGGATCATATTTATATGTACCGCCCCAAGTTCGGAGGGGATTATGAAATATTGGGCGTATCGGAGGTACTGGAAAAGTATCAGTTGCAGTCAACGAAACAGATGATTGATTTACTCGCCCTGATGGGTGATACGGCTGATAATATTCCGGGCTGCCCGGGCGTGGGCGAGAAAACAGCCCAAAAGTTATTGGCCGAGTTTGGGTCGGTCGAGAATCTGTTGGCGAATACAGGCAAACTGAAAGGAGCCCAGAAGAAAAAGGTCGAAGAGAATGTGGAGCAGATTCGTTTCTCAAAGTTCTTGGCAACGATCAAGACGGATGTCCCGGTCACGTTCGATGCGGAACAGTGCAAACGAGTGGCCCCGGGCGAAGACCGCCTGATTGAACTGTACACGGAATTGGAGTTCAAGACGTTCATCCGCCGGTTAAAGGATGAATCTTCGGCTGCTTCCCAAGAACAGAAGGCAACGAACCAATATGACCTGTTCGCAACAGAATCGTCGGCCGGGAAGCCGGAGGTCTCTTCTTTGGCAGACATGAATACCATGCCTCACTCCTATTATTTGGCGGATACGGCAGAAAAACAAATGGCCTTATGCGAGCAACTGTTGCGGGAAAAGTCGTTTGCTTTCGATACGGAAACGGAAAGCCTGGATCCGTTAACGGCAGGCCTGGTCGGCATGTCGTTTGCCATCCGGGAACGGGAAGCCTGGTATGTCCCCGTCCCGGCAAATCGGGAAGAAGCCGCCGATATTGTCCTTCGGTTTTCTCCGGCATTGCAGCATCCGGAGATTGAGAAAGTCGGCCAGAATATCAAATTTGACATATTGGCTTTGCGGAAATATGGCGTCCAGGTGAAAGGCCCTTTATTCGATACGATGCTGGCCCATTATCTGCTGAACCCGGAATTGCGCCACGGCATGGATTACTTGGCAGAGACTTATCTGAAATATAAGACAGTTCCCATTGAAGATTTGATAGGGCCGAAAGGAAAGAAACAGGCATCCATGCGGACAATTCCAATCGAACAGGTCAAAGATTATGCGGCGGAAGATGCCGATGTCACATTGCGCTTGAAGAATTACTTTGCCCCGCTGCTGAAACAGGAAGGCGTGGAATCCTTGTTCTTCGACATGGAAATGCCGTTGATTTATGTTCTGGCAGAAATGGAAGCGACCGGCGTGAAAGTGGATACAAAGGCCTTGATGCAATCGTCGGACACTTTGAGCCAACGGTTGATCGCTTTGGAGGAATCCATTTATGGTTTGGCCGGACAATCTTTCAATATCAACTCAACGAAACAGGTCGGCGAAATCTTGTTCGACAAGTTGAAACTGGATGAAAAAGCGAAGAAAACCAAAACGGGCGGCTACAGCACCGGCGAAGAGGTTTTGGAAAAAATACGGGGAAAGCATCCGATTGTTGACAAGCTGCTGGAATATCGCGGCATCAAGAAGCTGCTGAGCACCTATATCGACGCTTTGCCGGCTCTGATTCATCCGGAAACAGGAAAGATACATACGTCGTTCAACCAGGCGGTGACGGCCACCGGACGTTTGAGTTCCACGAACCCGAATTTGCAGAATATCCCGGTGCGCGAAGAATTAGGGCGCGAGATCCGGAAAGCCTTTATCGCCGATGATGATGACAGTGTTTTCTTTTCGGCCGATTATTCACAGATTGAATTGCGGCTGATGGCGCATTTAAGCAATGACCCGCACATGGTAGAAGCCTTTTGCAGCGGCGCGGACATCCATGCCGCCACGGCTGCCAAGATTTATGGCATCCCCGTGGAAGAAGTCACCGGAGACATGCGCCGGAAAGCCAAAACCGCCAATTTCGGCATCATTTATGGCATATCCGTCTTCGGCCTGGCTGAACGGCTGAATATTCCAAGAGCTGAATCCAAAAAATTGATAGACGGATATTTCCAGACTTACCCCCGGATAAAGGAATACATGGAAGAGAGCATCCGCGTGGCCAAAGAAAAAGGTTATGTCGAAACCTTATTCAAGCGGAAACGCTTCCTGCCGGACATCAATTCGCACAATGCGATTGTAAGGGGCTATGCCGAACGGAATGCGATCAACGCCCCGATTCAAGGAAGCGCAGCCGACATTATCAAGCTGGCGATGATCCGCATTCACCAGCGGTTTGAGGCAGAACACTTGAAGAGCCGGATGATTCTCCAAGTCCACGATGAATTAGACTTCAATGTGCGGAAAGAAGAAATTGACCGCGTAAAGGAAATCGTGTTGGATTGCATGGAGCACGTCTTGCCGCTTCGCGTGCCTTTGATTGCGGA
>CAYRFT010000223.1:0-3819 GCA_964423585.1 uncultured Parabacteroides sp.
ACTCGATGGACCGGGCGGAGCACTTTTCCCCGCTCAATTATCTGACGCGAAATGATAGCGAACCGAAAATAATAACTACATTTGCAAGCAATTAATCTTTTAAGACAATAAGATAATGAAAAGAGACAACATCATTTTTGACATCATCGAGAAAGAGCACCAACGCCAGTTGAAAGGCATCGAACTGATTGCATCGGAAAACTTTGTAAGCGATCAGGTCATGCAGGCGATGGGCAGTTGCCTGACAAACAAGTATGCCGAAGGTTATCCCGGGAAACGTTACTACGGCGGCTGCGAAGTCGTTGACCAGAGCGAAACGATTGCCATCGAACGCCTGAAGAAAATATTCCACGCGGAATGGGCCAACGTGCAACCCCACTCCGGTGCCCAGGCAAACGCCGCCGTTTTGCTGGCGGTCCTGAAGCCGGGCGACACATTCCTGGGCTTGAACTTGGCTCATGGCGGCCATCTTTCCCACGGGTCGGCAGTGAACAGCTCCGGCATTTTGTACCACGCCACAGAATATAATGTGAAAGAAGAAACAGGGCGCGTGGACTATGACCAGATGGAAGAAGTGGCCTTGCGCGAGAAGCCGAAACTGATCATCGGCGGAGGGTCCGCCTATTCACGCGACTGGGACTACAAACGTATGCGCGAGATCGCCGAAGAGACAGGCGCTTTGCTGATGATCGACATGGCGCATCCGGCAGGGTTGATCGCGACCGGCTTGCTGAACAACCCGTTGGAATATGCCCACATCGTGACTTCCACGACCCACAAGACATTGCGCGGCCCGCGAGGCGGCATCATCCTGCTGGGCAAAGACTTTGAAAACCCGTGGGGGAAGAAGACCCCGAAGGGAGAAATCAAGAAGATGTCCCAATTACTGGATTCGGCCGTGTTCCCGGGCATCCAGGGAGGACCGCTGGAACACGTCATCGCAGCCAAAGCCGTGGCCTTCGGCGAGGCTTTGGAGCCGGAATACAAAGAATACCAGATGCAGGTGAAGAAGAACGCGGCCACGATGGCGCAAGCCTTCATGGACAAAGGATACAAGATCATCTCCGGCGGCACCGACAACCACAGCATGTTGATCGACCTGCGCACGAAGTTCCCGGAGCTGACAGGCAAAGTGGCAGAAAAGGCCTTAGTCGCCGCCGACATCACGGTCAACAAGAACATGGTGCCGTTCGACAGCCGTTCGGCTTTCCAGACATCGGGCATCCGCATCGGCACGCCGGCCATCACGACCCGTGGCGCCAAGGAAGGACTGATGGGCGAGATCGTGGAAATGATCGACACCGTCTTGGCGGCTCCCGAATGCGACAAGACGATCGCTTCCGTCCGCGGGAAAGTAAACGCCACCATGAAAGACTATCCCATCTTCGCCTGGTAACAAACAACGCTTTTAATCATCTTAAAAATACAGTAACATGAAGAAGTTTCTTGCAACAATTTGCACCGGCATGGCCTTATGCCTTCCGGTTTCCTGCGGCGGGCCGCAAGGCGAAGTAAAATCGTACAACCAAGGTATCAACATCATTCCCGCGCCGCAAAGCATGGTCCAGCATGACGGATTCTTCCGCTTGGGCGGCAACACGGCCATCGCGGCTGCCGGCCCCGAGGCCAAAACCGTCGCCGAGTTTTTCGCGGCAAAGATGAGAACGGCCACCGGTCTGGACATTCCGGTAGCGGAAAAGGGGAACATCCGTTTATCCATAGATCCGTCCGCGGACGTGGACAACGACGAAGGCTATGCGTTGGAAGTGACGGAAGACGGCACCGCCGTCGTCGCCAGGACGGCACAAGGACTGTTCTATGGCATGCAGTCCTTCCTGCAACTGCTGCCGGCCGAGATAGAAAGCCCGGCCAAGGCGGACGGCATCGCATGGCAGGCTCCGGCGGTGAGCATCAAAGACGCGCCCCGGTTCGGCTACCGCGGGATTCATCTCGACCCGTGCCGCCATTTCATGCCGGTAGAGAATGTGAAGAAGTACTTGGATGTATTGTCCTTGTTCAAGATGAACCGCATGCACTGGCACTTGACAGACGACCAAGGCTGGCGCATCGAGATCAAGAAGTACCCGAAGCTGACCGAAATCGCTTCGAAGCGCATCGAGGGCGAAGGCACGGAGCATGGCGGCTATTACACGCAAGAGGAAATCAAAGAGGTCGTGGAATATGCAGCCGAACGCTTCATCACAGTCGTGCCGGAGCTGGAGCTGCCGGGACATGAAATGGCCGCCATTGCCGCCTATCCCAACTTGTCCTGCAAAGGCGAGCCGGGCACGCCGCGTATCATCTGGGGCGTGGAAGACATTGTCATGTGCCCGGGCAAGGAAGACATGTTCACCTTCCTGCAAGATGTCATTGACGAGATGGTGCCCCTGTTCCCGAGCGAATACTTCCACATAGGCGGCGACGAATGCCCCAAGGCCAGTTGGAAGAACTGCCCCCTCTGCCAGAAACGCATCCGGGAAGAAGGCTTGAAGGCCGACGGCAAGCACTCGGCCGAAGAAAGGCTGCAGAGCTACGTCGTGAAGCGCATGGAGGAATACCTGGCGACGAAAGGCAAGAAGATCATCGGGTGGGACGAGATACTGGAAGGCGGGCTGGCTCCCTCGGCGACGGTGATGTCGTGGCGCGGCGAGGAGGGCGGCATCGCCGCTGCGATGATGGACCACACGGTCATCATGACCCCCGGCGGCAACGGCATGTACTTGGATGCTTACCAGGGAGACCCCAAGATTGAACCGGTCACCATCGGCGGTTACACATTGTTGGAGAAGACATACGGCTACGACCCCATACCGGACACGCTGGCGGCCATGGGCAAGGGCGGCTTCATCCTGGGCGTACAGGGGAACACCTGGTCTGAATACATGTACGACGAGGCCAAGCGCGACTACATGATCTTCCCGCGCATCCTGGCAGTCGCCGAAATAGGCTGGACGAACCCGGAGCGCAAGGACTACAAGGACTTCGAGCGGCGCGTCGAGAACGCATACGTCCGTCTGGACGGCCATCGGGTCAACTACCACATCCCGCTGCCGGAGCAGCCCGGCGGCTCGTGCGACTTCGTGGCGTTCACCGACACGGCCACGCTGTCGTTCAAGACCACCCGCCCTGTCAAGATGGTTTACACGTTGGACGGCAGCGAGCCGACTCCCGCCTCCACGCCTTACACGGAGCCTATTGTGACAACCGAGACGGCCACGCTGCGGATCGCCTCCGTGTTGCCCTCCGGCAAGATGAGCACCGTCCGCACGATCAAGGTGGAAAAGCAGTCCCCCGCCCCCGCCAAGGAAGTGAAGGCAACGCCGGGACTGGCCATGGAAGTGACCGACGGCACATACTTGAACGTGGAAGAGCTGGAGGCTGCCAAGAAAGAGACAAGGAAGACGGTCATCAAGGACCTCGGGGAGATGTGTTCGGTCGTCAAGACATCCGAGTCCATGCGGGGCGTCAACCAGTACGCGGCCGTGGCGACAGGCTACGTCAACATCCCCGACGACGGTGTCTATTTCATTTCATCGGACTTGGAGGAGGTGTGGATTGACGGCAAGCTGCTGGTGGACAACGGGGGCGAGGTGAAGCGGTTCTCCCGCCACGACAGCTCCGCAGCCTTGGCCAAGGGGCTGCACGAACTCAAGGCTGTCTTCCTGGGGCACATCATCGGGGGCTTCCCCTCCAACTGGAACGACGGCAGCATCCGCCTGCGCAAGTCGGATGCCGGCGCATTCACGCCGATCACGCCCGACATGCTGTTCCACTGACCCTATATATATAATGTGTACGGCACCGTCTCCGGTGCCGTAC
>CAYRFT010000224.1:0-3812 GCA_964423585.1 uncultured Parabacteroides sp.
GGGCCATTTTGATTTTCTAAAATACTTTCCTTATTTTTGGAATAAATTCTGAAAACATTATATGAAGCGGTTTTCGATTGTCATCAGTTTCTTGTTCATCCTCACAAACGCCTTGCAGGCACAGCGGGTCGGATTGGTATTAAGCGGAGGCGGAGCCAAAGGCGCGGCCCATATCGGCATCATCAAAGCCTTCGAGGAAAACGAAATCCCCATCGACTACATCACGGGCACATCCATCGGCGCCATCATCGGGAGCCTGTACGCAATGGGTTACACGCCGGATGAAATGCTGCAGTTGTTGCTCTCGAAGGAATTCGGGTATTGGCAAACCGGCACGGTGGAAGACGATTACATGTATTATTTCCGGAAACCGGACCCGACACCCGAAATGGCGCACTTCTCCATCGACATGTCCGACTCCTTGCAGATAAAGACGACCTTCCTGCCGGAGAGCCTGATTAACCCCATCCAAATGAACCAGGCTTTCATGGCCTTGTATGCGCAGGCCACGGCCAAGGCCGATTGGGACTTCGACAACCTGTTTGTCCCCTTCCGCTGCATCGGTTCCGATATTTACAACAAGAAACCGGTCGTCTTCAGGAACGGGGACCTGGGCGAGGCCGTCAGGATATCCATGACGTTCCCCTTGTTCTTCAAGCCCGTGTGGAAAGACAGCGTCCCGATGTTCGACGGGGGCATTTACGACAACTTCCCCGCCAAGACGATGAAAGAAGACTTCCATCCCGACTTCATCTTCGGCGTGGCTTTAAGCACCGGCAAGAGCAAGCCGTCCAATAACCTGTACAGCCAAATAGAAACCATGATCATGCAGGATACCAACTACGAGGTGGAGGAAGAAGACGGCATGATTGTCCGCTTCAACATGCCGGATGTCTCCTTGCTCGATTTCCAAAAGGCAGGCAAGATCATGCAGATGGGCTACGAACGCGCCATGGGCCTCATGGATTCCATAAAAGGACGGGTGCACCGGAAAATGCCCATCGACTCGTTGAACCTGCGACGGAAACAATACAGGGAGAGCCTCCCTCCCTTGGTGTTCAAGAATATCTACATCACCGGCGTGTCGGAAGCACAACAGAAATACATAGAATCGCAATTGCACCGGGACATCAACCAGGAGTTTTCGATGGAAGAATTCAAGCGGGTTTACTTCAAGATACTGGCTTATTCCAAAATCAAAGAGATTTCCCCGAAGGCCATATACAATCAGGAAAACAAGACCTTCGATTTGCATCTGCACATCACCATGTCCGACGAAATAAATATCGGATTGGGAGGAAACGTCTCGTCTCACCAGGCCAACCAGCTCTATCTGGGGCTCGGCTACCGCTATTTGGGGCGGTATGCCGCCGACATGAACGGGGATTTCCAGGTAGGGAACTCTTTCAGCGGAGTGATGCTGAACGGGCGCATGTATTTGCAGACACGCATTCCCATCTACATCAACCTGCAAGGCGTGTTTTCATACAAACGCTATTCGGAGAGCCAGTCTTTGTTCTACGAGGATGTCGTGCCGGCCTTCATCGAGCAGCACGAACTGTACATGAAGCTGAAGCTGGGCTTCCCTTTCCTGAACCGCGCCAAAGCGGAAATAGGCTTCGGCTACGGGCATCTCACCGACCACTATTACCAGAGCAAGGACATCTCGTTTGCCGACATAGGCTACGATCGCAGCCGGTACAACCTGTTCACGGGCTCATTGAACATCGAACAGAATTCCCTGGGCACGAAAATCTACCCGATCTCCGGCGTGAAGCGGTCGTTGAACGCCCAGTATGTCACCGGAAGCGAGAAGTACATGCCCAACGTGGAAACGGAACCGGTCAAGAACAACACCCACAGCTGGCTCCAGATGAAAGCCCACTGGGAACAATACCACGACCTGGGGCCTTCCTTCAATCTGGGCTATTCCGGGGAACTGGTCTTGTCGGGCAAGAACCTGATGGAGACCTACACGGCATCCGTGCTGCAGGCCCCGGCCTTTACCCCGACGCCCCACAGCACGATCGTGTTCAACGAGGCGTTCCATGCCAACCAATACGCGGCTTTCGGCATCTCCCCGATCCTGAAGTTCGGCAAGTACGTCCATTTCCGGCTCGACATGTACGGGTTCATTCCCCTCTACGAAATCAAAAAGCACACGGAAACGTCAGAGAACGACTACCTGATGACCTTGCCTTATTACGGGAAATTCCTGGATTCGTTCAAATATATGGGGGAAGCGGCCTTCGTCCTCCACCTGCCCTTCACGAGCATCAGCTTGTATGCCAACGGATACAGCTACCCCCGCAAGAACTTCAACCTCGGCATCAATATCGGTTATCTGCTGTTCAACCCGAAGCTGCTGGATTAAGGCCGCCCGGAACGGGCCTCAGAACGCCTCCGTCATGTTCATGTAGAACGAAATGCCGCTGTTGGCCGGATCTTTCCCGAGGTCAAGGCGGAAATTCTTCCCGGGCTGCACCTGGATGCGGATGCCCGCGCCATAATTGAATTTCCATTTGTCCCAATCCGCGAAAGGGGTGTTCCCGATGGTCCCCGTGCCGACCCAGGCGACGAAACCGCATTTGGCCCAGAAGTTCCCGCTTTTATACATGGCGGGGCTGCCGAACATGTGGCGGTATTCCAGAATGCCGTATGCCATGGACTTGTCCCGGTACTGCCCGATGTAATAACCCCGGAGGTCGAAGGGCGAACCAAACGAGGGCAGCTCGGAGAAAGGGACAAGCCCCGCCCCTATTTGCGACTTGGCGATCCACGCCAACGTGCTGCGCGGGCGGAAGACGTTCTCGAACTGCCGGTATTCCAGTTCAAACAGCTCGTAATTGTATGCCCCGCCCAGGTACTTGCCGAAAAACTTGGCCGTCCCGCCCACCAGTACGCCCGACGTGGGCGTGGCGACATCGTCGCGCGTGTCGTATTGCAGCAGGCAGCCCACGCCCATATTCAGGTACTTCGGCTTGAACTTCAGGAAATACGGGTCGGCCGCCATCACCGGATTCACGTCCGTCGCCTTCGACAGGTTCAGGTCGAACAACGCGCCGACAAACAAGCCCGGCCTCGCCTCCCAGACAAAACGCGGGTACAACTGGAAATAGGTGCGGTGATACTTCGTGGTCGAGTCGCCCCGCTGGACGTTCTCGATGGCCTCATATCCTTTCCCGTAATAATGGGCAGGCTCGTTGCGGAAACTATAATTGAAGTATATGCGGAATTTGTTCTCGCGGAAGAAGAGGGTCCCCGCCCCCGCGAAGATGAACGTGCCGTTCACCGAGGCGGAAAAGCCGGCAGGTATGAAGGACCTCTTGGTGACGGAATCGCCCCGGTGGAAACGGAAACTCGCCAAGACCGCACCGCCCACGCCCAACGAGCTTTCCGGCGTATAGGAAGGCCCGCCCAGCACAGACCACCAGACGTTCTTCGTCTCCCGGATCGAATCGCGGCGCATCTGCTTGTAGTAACGCTTTATCTGTTTCTCCGTCATCGGCTTGCCGTCCAACATCAGCACCGCCGCCGAATCCGTCCGGACTTCCTGCGCCTTCACCGAAGGGCCTGCCAGAAAACCGCCCAATGCCGCCAGAACGATTATTTTCCAAAACATGCCATGTATGCTTGATTTTGATTGCAAAAGTAGGAAGATAAGCCGCTCGCTCCAAATCCCTCCCCATATTTTTCAAACCTGGCGGGGCGGGCAGGCAAAATCCATGCGTGAACGATATGTCCCGAGGGGTAGGACAAGCAAAAACCGGTTGGGAACACCTTGTCCCGCCGCCCGGGGAAGCCAAAACCAG
>CAYRFT010000225.1:0-3809 GCA_964423585.1 uncultured Parabacteroides sp.
TCTTCTATTGGATGAAGCCTTTGCTGTCAAACGCATACCCTTTTTTGATCTGATAGAGGATTTGTTTGTCGATGACCGTGTATTCAAGGATGTGCATGCTGATTAAATCGCTCAAGATTTGTTTGGCCGTAAAAAGTTTGATATGGGCTTTTCGGCGGAATTGACTTAGGCTGATGGTCTGCTGTTGTTCCAGGTATGCAAACAAGAACTTGACCGGTTTGTCGAGCCTGAGCAGTGTCCCTTGTGCCGACCGGCTTTTCCGCCAGGCAAGGATTAGTTCATCATTGGCCAAGATGTTTTCATCGGCGACCCGGATGTAGGCTTTGAATTTGCCATCTTTGTCGGGAGCCAGGTAAGGGCGGCTGTCCCCGGGAGCGATGTAGATTTCCAGCACGCATTTCCCCTCGATATTCCACCGCGTTGCCGTGAAATCCACCTGGGGTTTGGTGTACATCCGGGAGGCGGCCTCTATCATATAATATTCTTCTTCGCTCTTTATTCCGGCTATGTTTCCGTTGTCTTTTACGCCGATAAGCAACCTTCCTCCGTCGGTATTGGCAAATGCGCTCAAGGTGCGGGCGATCTTTTTGCTGTCGCAGACTTCAAACTTAAAGTCCTGTTGCTGATGCTCTCCTTGATCAATGAGTAACTGCAGAGGATGTCTCTTTATCATTTTGGCTTGTTTTTAGGCTGCAAAAATAAAATAAATGCCTAACTTTGTCAAAGAAAAAATTTAAAAGCCATGTCAAGTGTATCTGCATTGATTTCAGATCTGGCCGTTATTTTAATCTGCGCCGGTTTGGTAACTATTTTGTTCAAGTGGTTGAAGCAGCCTGTCGTTTTGGGGTATATCGTTGCCGGAATACTCGCGGGACCAACGTGTGATTTTACGCCGACCGTAACTGATTCGGAGAGTATAAAGGTCTGGGCCGATATCGGCGTTATCTTTTTGTTGTTTACGTTGGGGCTCGATTTTAGTTTCAAGAAATTGATGAAAGTAGGAGGGACTGCCATAATCGGAGCGATAACTGTCGTGAGCGGCATGTTGTTAGTCGGTTATGCCACCGGCTTGGCATTAGGGTGGGGGCACATGAACGCCCTGTTCCTGGGAGGCATGTTGTCCATGTCGTCAACGACGATCATCTTTAAGGCTTTTGATGATATGGGGCTGCGGAATCGGCGTTTTGCCGGGGTTGTGTTGGGCATCCTGGTCGTTGAGGACTTGTTCGCCGTCCTGATGATGGTTTTGCTATCCACGTTGGCCGTGAGCAAACAGGTGGAAGGAATGGAATTGCTGAACAGCGTGATCAAGCTGACGATATTCCTGCTTTTCTGCTTTGTCATTGGCATTTATTTGATTCCCTCGTTTCTGGGCAAATACCGGAAATACTTGAACGATGAGACATTGCTGGTGATCAGTGTCGGCTTATGTTTGTTTATGGTGCTGGTGGCAACGAAGGCGGGCTTCTCTTCCGCCTTGGGCGCTTTTATCATGGGCTCTATTTTGGCGGAAACGATAGAGGCGGAGCATATCGAATATTTGATAAAACCGGTGAAGGACCTTTTCGGGGCCATATTTTTTGTGTCGGTGGGGATGCTGATAGATCCGGATTTGCTTTGGGAATACAAATATCCTATCTTGATACTGACGACGATCGTCATGGCAGGGCAGATTTGTTTCGGGACGTTCGGGGTCCTCCTCTCGGGCCAGCCCTTGAAGATTGCCGTGCAGGCGGGATTTTCTTTGGCCCAGATTGGCGAGTTCGCGTTCATCCTGGCATCGTTGGGCTTGTCATTGAAGGTGACGGACCATTTCCTTTACCCCATTGTCGTGGCGGTATCCGTGATAACGACATTCTTTACGCCTTACATGATACGGATGGCAGAACCGGCCTACAGGCGGCTGGATGCGTGGATTCCCGAACGTTGGAAGCAGATGCTGTTGAAATACTATTCCGGATCGACGACGATCCACCAGAAGAGCGACTGGCACCGTTTGCTGAAGTCCCTGCTTCGCATCGTGGGCACTTATGCCTCCGTGCTGGTCGTGCTGATCTTTACGTGGCTGAAATACGTTTCCCCTTTGATCCTATCCTATCTGCCGGGATTCCCGGGGAGGCTTTTGTCCTTGTTCCTGATCTTGGCCATCATCTCGCCGATGTTGCATGCCATCATCATGAAGAAGAACAACTCCGAGGAATTCCAGAAACTGTGGAAAGACAGCAAATACAACCGCGGTCCGCTCGTTTCCCTGATCGTGCTGCGGATTCTCTTCTGCATCACGCTGGTGATGATACCGGTCGCGCGGTTGTTGAATGTCACCGCGGGCTACCTCTGGGTGGTGGCTTCCATCATCACGGTGGGGATTGTCTTCTCGAGGAAGCTGAGGCGCCAATCCATGATGATGGAGCGCCGTTTCTTCAGCAACCTGACGGCCCGCGAGCTGGAAGAGAAGAAGAACGCGACGATCAACCAGAGTTTTGCCAGCCACATGCTCGAGCGAGACCTGCACCTGGCTGATTTCGAGGTGAAGCAGAACTCTCCTTCCGTCGGGAAGACCTTGAAGGAACTGAATTTCCGGAAAATCTGCAATGTCAATGTCGTTTCCATCGTCAGGGGAAACATCCGGATCAACGTCCCGGGTGGTGACGAACGCCTCTTCCCGCTCGACAAGATCGTCGTGGTCGGTTCTGACGAGGATTTATCCCACTTCCGCACCTACACCGACGAGAAGTATCATGCCTACAGCAAAAAAATGTCGGCCGCGAAAGAAATGAAAATCGAGCAGTTCCAAATCCTGAAAGGCTCCAAACTTGTGGGGCGATCCATCCAGGAATCGGGCATCCGCGACAAGGCTGCCTGCCTGGTCGTGGGCATCGAGCGGGGCGACACGTCTTTGAAGAACCCGCCCCCAACCATGCTGTTTGAAGAAGGAGACATTGTCTGGGTGGTCGGAGAGGACGAGAAGATTCTCCGCTTGAGCGAGGGCGAGATGTTATGACCGCGCGGCCGTCAAGAAGTGTATCATGAAGTTTATCGGGATAATTCCGGCGCGGTACGCCTCTTCGCGCTTCCCGGGGAAGCCCTTGGCCGACATGGACGGGAAACCGATGATCCAGCACGTGTACGAGCGGGTGCTCCCCGCACTCGATGAGACGTGGGTGGCGACCGACGACGAGCGGATTGTAGAGGCCGTCAGGGCTTTCGGGGGCAAGGCGGTGATGACATCGCCCGGCCACAGGAGCGGGACGGACCGCTGCTACGAGGCATACCGGAAAGTCGGCCGGGGCTATGACGTGGTCGTCAACATACAGGGCGATGAGCCTTTCATCCATCCCGAACAGATAGAAACTATCAAGGATTGCTTCGCCGACGGGCGTGTCGGGATTGCCACGCTGGTGATGCCTTTCTCGCCGGACGATGATTTCGAGTCGGCCTTGGCCAATCCCAATTCGCCCAAGGTGGCGGTCAGCAAGCAGATGGAAGCCCTCTATTTCAGCCGTTCCGTCATCCCCTACGTGCGGGGGAAGCGGCCTGCCGAGTGGCTCTCCGCCCATCCTTTCTACAAGCATGTCGGCATGTACGCCTACCGGGCGGACATCCTCGCGGAGATAACGGCGTTGCCGCAGTCGCCCCTCGAGCTGGCCGAGAGCCTTGAGCAGCTCCGCTGGTTGGAAAACGGCTACAAAATCAAGGTGGGCATCACGCGGCAGGAGACGATCGGCATCGACACGCCGGAGGACTTGTCGAGGGCTCTCGAATTCCTTCGGCGCAACCGTTGATTGCCTCCCTCCGCGGCCTCCCGAATC
>CAYRFT010000226.1:0-3774 GCA_964423585.1 uncultured Parabacteroides sp.
GAAGGCATCATTTTACAGCTTCTTCAAACGTGGGGATTTCTTTCAGGAACTTGTACGTCTGCCGGGCATAGTCGATTTGGCAACAGAGATGTTTCAAGCCATTGCTGACAATCAAATACCGGGCGTGCAGAGACATATTATAGCGGAGGATCTGTTGGAATGCCTCCTCGGTTATTTCAATGCGCGGCGCTTTGTATTCAACGATGACCAGCGGCTCGAGTTGCGTATCGAAGACAACCGTGTCGCATCGCTTGGTTGTATTGTGGAGCTTGATCGTCACTTCGTTCGACATGGTTTCGACAGGATAATGCTTTTCCGTAATCAAATAATTCACGAAGTGCTGCCGGACCCACTCTTCGGGTGTCAGCGCGACGTGCTTTTTCCGTACCTTGTCAAAGATAAATGTCTTCCCGTTTTTTTCCGAGAGGCGGGGCTGGAATTCGGGTAATGCCAATCTGTCCATAGATATCCTTCAAATATGTGCAAATGTAAAAAAATAAACCGGTACGGGCCGCATTTATCGATCCTCCGATTGGCCGGTTTCCATTTTTGTCGTACATTTGTTTTTGTTAGAAGAAAAAATAGCGCATGAACTTGAAAAGAGAAAGCTGATATGAAGACGAAACAAGAAATCGTGGAAAATTGGTTGCCCCGCTATACCGAGAGGAAACTGGAAGACTTTACCAAGCATATCCTGCTGACCAATTTTACCAAGTATGTGGAAATCTTTGCCGGATATTATGGCGTCCCTGTCCTGGGATTGAAGAATTCCATGCCCAATGCCGCCGCCGACGGGATGACAATCATAAACTTCGGAATGGGGAGTTCCAACGCGGCGACCATCATGGACCTGCTTTCGGCCATCAGCCCCGAGGCCGTTTTGTTCCTGGGGAAATGCGGCGGCTTGAAAGAAGCGAACAACCTGGGCGATTATTTGCTCCCGATTGCCGCCATCCGCGGAGAGGGGACATCCAACGAATACCTGCCTCCCGAGGTCCCTTCCCTTCCCGCGTTTTCCATGCTGCGTGCCATTTCCTCCGCCATCCGGGATCACGGGCGCGACTACTGGACCGGCACCGTCTATACCACGAACCGGAGGGTGTGGGAATATGATTCGGACTTCAAAGAATATTTGAAGATAACGCATGCCGAAGGAATCGACATGGAAACCGCGACATTGCTGACAGCCGGCTTTGCAAACAGGATTCCGACAGGCGCCTTGCTCATGATATCAGACAAGCCGATGGAAGAGGACGGCATCAAGACGGAAGAGAGCGATAAGAAAGTGACCCGCCTTTTCGTGGAAGAGCATGTTCGCCTGGGCATGGAGTCGCTGAAGCAAATCATTGGCGAGAAGAAGACAATCCAGCACATCCTTTTCAGTTGGTGACCCTGATATGGCAAAGAAAGAATATACGTTCGACGAGATATGCCGTGACATCAGAAGCAGGCACTTCAGCCCTGTCTATCTCCTGATGGGGGAAGAGCCTTTTTTCATAGACAAAATCACGGACTTGCTGTTGGCTACCGTATTGGATGATTCGGAAAAGGATTTCAACCAATTGCTGCTGTATGGCGCCGAGACGGATGCCGTTTCAGTCATCAATGCGGCACGAAGATTCCCGATGATGTCGGAATTCCAGCTGATCGTCGTCCGCGAGGCCCAGCAAATGCGCGACTTGGAGTTGCTGGCGACATACGTGAAGAGGCCTTTGGCTTCCACGGTATTGGTGATTAATTGCAAATACAAGGCTCTTGACAGGCGGAAGGCCTTGGCTTCGGCCGTCGAGGGCAACGGGATTTTGTTCGAGTCGAAGAAGATACCGGAATACAAAATGCCCGCCTTTATCGCGGGTGTCCTCCGGTCGCGCTCCATCGCGATCGATCCGAAAGCCTCCCAGATGCTGTCCGATTGCCTTGGAAACGATTTGACACGCTTGGAGAAGGAGCTGGACAAGCTGGGAATCGTCTTGGCCGAGAAAAAACTGGACCGAATCACGGCGGATTTGGTGGAAGAGCACGTCGGAATCAGCAAAGAATACAATAATTTCGAGCTTTTGCGCGCCATCTCGGTGAAAGACGTGTTGAAAGCCAACCGGATTGCCCGATATTTCAGCGACAACCCCAAAAACAACCCGCTGCAAGTCACTCTCTCGGTGTTGTTCAACTATTTCTCGAATCTGCTCATCTGCTATTATGCCAAAGACCGGTCGGAAAGCGGCCTCATGGACGCATTGGGGCTGCGGGCCAATTTCCAACTGAGGGATTACACCGCCGGACTGAAAAATTACCCGGCAATGAAGGTTTTCAATATCATCGGCGAAATAAGACAGGCCGACGCGGAATCGAAAGGCGTTGATAATTCGTCGGCCGGCGATGGCGAGATAATGAAAATCCTTCTCTACAAGATCTTGCACTGAAAAAAGATTCCGCTTCCCGCAGCGCACCTGTGATCCGCCCTTGCGGAAGAATTTGCACCCGAAATCACACGTGCGCCGGGTGCGGGCATTCCGGCGACGGTCCTCCCGCTGCAGAGGGGAGAAGCCGCTCCGGGGGCTTCGGTGCTGTTTGCCCATGACTTCGCCACGGACATCCGCGAGTGCCCGGAATCCCATCCGCACCATGATGCCATTCTGTCAGAAACCTGTCTGCCTCACGGGGAATACATCCTCCACAATGATACATGATACGCCGATAATATAGAAATGTATAATGAAAACAAGGAAACAATATACAATGATATATCGGCCGACCCCATAATCCGCAAGCGAAAAGATATATTTGTGCACAATGTTTACAAAAGAAGAGTAGGGGAGAAGCTCGGCTTCCTTCCGTGGGATAAAATCATAAAACCCAATCTCATGCGGCATCCATCTGAAGTGACAAATGAAATATCGGGGACATTGCAGGGAACTTTTGTAAACAATCCGTATGTTTTCAGCCTCCACAAGGGAGATAACGGATTATTTCCCATAAAAATATGGGATAATCCTGAAAGATTGCTTTAACCCGTATATAAGCGGATATTCGGTACATGCAAAACAATTGTGCCATTCGTGATAGAAATGTGGATACATGAATTTACAATTATATCTTTGTCCGTTTACAAGAAATGTATATCTTTGTATCACGTAAAAATAACAGATGAAAGATAAAAAAACAGGTCAAAATGGCAGATAATACAGAATCCGAAGCGACGGACATGAAAGAGCGGATACTAAAGCTCATGGAGCACGAACAGATGGGACAGACGCAGTTCGCAAACAAGACGGGCATTCAGCGTGGTGCCATGTCGCATTTGATTTCAGGAAGGAATAAGCCGAGTTTGGATGTGATGACGAAGATATTGCGTTGCTACCCGCAAATTCATCCGGATTGGCTGCTGTTCGGGAAAGGCGAGATGCTTCGCGAGGCCGCCCCCGGCGCGGAATCCCCGGAAGATACCCCTAAAAATCCTCCCCGGATGCAAGTGATACCGGATGATTGCCAGGAGCATTCTTCTCCTGAATCGCGGAAAGAAAACGGCAAACCGGAGAAATCGTGGCCCATCCCGGCAGAAAAATCCTCCAAAACGGTGAGCAAAATCATGGTCTTTTATTCGGATAATACGTATGACACGTTTGTCCCGAAAAGGACAGAGGGCGGGTAATCAATTCTTCAGCAGCCATTGCCCGGCAAATAAAAGTCCATCCCTCAGCTTCAAGGCAAGGTGTTCTCTGTGGATGACCTGAAAAAGGGCATGCAACGGGATATGAAATGACCGGCAGGCGGGAT
>CAYRFT010000227.1:0-3735 GCA_964423585.1 uncultured Parabacteroides sp.
CATAATTAAATCATTCTTCCGCTTGTGATGCTTCGTATGCCTTCAACAGTTTTTCCTGTACATCGGTTGGAACCAGTTCGTAGGAAGCGAACTTCATGGTGAAGGAGGCACGTCCGCCGGTGATGGAACTCAAGGAAGTCGAGTAGTTCGACAATTCCTTCAGCGGGACTTTGGTCAACAGTTTCTCAAACCCCTTTTCGCTGCTCATGCCCATGATCATGGCGCGGCGCCCTTGCAAGTCGCTCATGACATCGCCCAAGAAATCCGCCGGCACGGAAACTTCCACATCATAGATCGGTTCCAAAATCTTCGGTCCCGCTTCCTTGAAGGCTGCGCTGAAGGCATTACGTCCTGCCAGCATGAAGGAGATTTCGTTGCTGTCAACCGGGTGCATCTTTCCATCATAAACGCAAATGCGCACATCCCGGGCATACGAGCCTGTCAGCGGGCCTTGTTCCATGCGGGCCATGATGCCTTTTAAGATGGCAGGCAAGAAACGGGCATCGATGGCGCCCCCTACGATGCAGTTGACAAATACCAGCTTGCCGCCCCATTCCAGGTCGATGGTCTGCGTGTCGCGTACACTCATCTTGTATTCTTGTCCGCCGAAGCGATAAGAATCCGGAGCCGGCATCCCTTCGAAATACGGTTCTATGATCAGGTGGACTTCGCCGAACTGGCCGGCACCGCCAGATTGTTTCTTATGGCGATAATCGGCACGGGCGGCCTTTGTGATGGTTTCACGATACGGAATCTTCGGTTCCAAGAATTCAATCGGCAGTTTGTCGTTGTTTTCGATACGCCATTTCAATGTGCGCAGATGGAATTCTCCCTGTCCGGAAACGATTGTCTGCTTCAATTCTTTTGACTGTTCGATTACCCAAGTCGGGTCTTCCTCGCGCATACGGGCCAAGATTTCCATCATTTTTTCGGCATCGGCCTCGTTTACCGGCTTAATGGCCCGACGGTACTTCGAATCCGGATATTTGATAAAGTCGAAACGGTAGCTGCAACCTTTGCCATTCAAGGTATTGCCACGGCGGACATCTTTCAGCTTAACCGTGGCACCGATGTCGCCGGCCACCATTTCCGGAACTTCTGTACGTGTTTGCCCGTCGGTCACAAACAACTGGGTAATGCGTTCTTTCGAACCGCGGTCGGCATTCTGCATGTCATCGCCTGATTTCACTTTCCCCGACAATACTTTGAAATAAGAAACCTGTCCGATATGCGGTTCTATGGTCGTCTTGAAGAAGAACAGACTCGTAGGACCGTCTGAATCAGGGGCTACTTCCACGCCTTCGGTAGTTACCGGACGAGACATCTTATCGGGACAAGGAGCCACATCGCCCAGGAATTCCAATGTACGGCGCACACACATATCGCGGCCGGCACATACGCAGAATACCGGGAACATGTCACGTGATGCCAATCCGGCCCGGATGCCGATGCGCATGTCTTCTTCGTTCAACGTCCCTTCTTCAAAGAATTTTTCCATCAAGACATCGTCGTGTTCTGCGGAGGCCTCTACAAGCGCTTTATGCAGTTCCATGGCTTTCTCGCTTTCTTCTGCCGGGATTTCCAAGATTTCGGGAATGCCGCCTTCCGGCTTCCAGCGATACATCTTCATCTGCAATACGTCTATTACGGCATTGAAAGGGAATCCGCAAGCGACCGGATATTGGATAGGAACTACCTTGCCGCCCCAGCGGTCTTGCAACTGGGCGATCGTCCCGTCATAATCCGCTTTATCGTTGTCCAAATGATTGACGACAAAGATGACCGGCTTATGGAGCTGTTCGGTATAACGAAACTGGTTGATGGTCCCCACTTCCACGCCATACTGTGCATTCACCACCATCAATGCCATATCGGTCACGTTCAATGCCGAGACGGCACCGCCGATGAAATCATCGGAGCCCGGGCAATCGATGAAGTTCAGCTTGCGATCTTGCCATTCCACACTAAAAACGGTCGAGAATACCGAGTAACCATACTCTTTCTCAACCGGGAAATAGTCGCACACCGTATTACCATTCTCAACACTACCGCGACGTCTTATAACTCCACCCTCGTAAAGCATGGCTTCAGCGAGAGTGGTTTTTCCAGAGCCGGAACTGCCCAGTATTGAAATGTTCTTGATTTCGTTCGTTTGATATACTTTCATGATGCTATCAGTTTTTTTGTTTGACAAATATAAAATACATGTATATGTTTGAACACGGGCGGCAAATTAGGAATTGTTATGGAGATAAACAATTTATTCCGCAATGTTTGAAAAACATGTTATCCAGCAGAAGCGGTTTTTCTTTCCCACTATCAAAACGATACCTCCAAAAGATTCCTGTCTTTCCCGCGGCAGGCAATGTTTTTCTTGCCGCCTTTCCGCAAATTCTTCGGCCCATCTGTAAGAATCCATCAAAATATAGTATATTTATAGCGAAAACAAGCTATAATATATATGAGTAAACAATCTGCCCTTATTTTTGTTTTGACAGGATTCTTGTTCCTGACGCTTGCCGACAGTTGCCAACCGAAAAAGCAAGCGGAAGAAGAAGTTGACAGCGAGTGGGTTGACAGCCTGCAGCACGTTTATGAATATGGCATCTGCATCGATTCGATGGATGTGAACCGGTATGAAATCCGGCAAGGCGACAATCCGGCGGCCATCTTTTCCAAGCTGGGATTTTCTGCCATGAAAGCTGACAGCATCACGCGGGCTTCCGTCCGGGTACTTGACCCGACCAGGCTGAAGGCGGGCATGTACTACTGCACGCTAACCACGTCAGACTCTTTGGCCGCAATCCGGTATATCGCCTTTGCCAAATCGCAGGCCGATTATGCCGTCATCGACTTGACCGGGGATACCGTCCGGGCGTATGAATACACGAAAGACATCACGCTGAAGCGCAAATATATCGAGGGGACGATTACCTCGTCGCTCTGGAATGTGATCAAGGGCGGGGGCGCGTCGCCGCTTCTGGCCTTGAAGATAGCCGATGTCTATGCCTGGCAGATCGACTTCTTCGACGTGAAGGAAGGGGACTCTTTCCAAGTGATTTACCATGAAGCCTTCATCGACGATACGACCGCCTTGGATATCGTGTCGATCGATGCCGCCGTCTTCACGCACCAGGGGAAGGCCTTCACGGCGATTCCCTTTACGCAAGACAGCGTGTTTGAATATTTCGACCCGGAGGGGAACAGCCTGCGGAAGGCCTTCCTGAAAGCGCCCCTCGACTTCTTCCGCATCACCTCCCGTTTCAGCAACGCCCGCTTCCACCCGATACTGAAGTACTACCGCGCCCATCACGGGGTGGATTATGCCGCCCCGACAGGCACGCCGGTCAAGACCATCGGTGCAGGGACGGTCATTGCCAAAGGCTATATGAACGGCGGCGGGAACACGGTGAAGATCAAGCATAATTCCATGTACACGACTTCCTATATGCACCTGAGCCGGTATGCCAAGGGGCTTTCGGTCGGGAGCCACGTGCAGCAGGGAGAGGTAATCGGGTATGTCGGGGCGACGGGGCTGGCCACGGGACCGCATTTGGATTTCCGGGTGTATAAGAACGGGGAGGCCATCAACCCGCTGGCCATGGACGCGCCGCCTTCGCTCCCCGTCAGGCCCGAATTGCGCGACAGCTTCCTGTTGGTCAAGGAAAAGTACCTCGCCGAGCTGGACAGCCTGCACCGGCAATATGCAGATACCATCTTGGAGATCAGGCAAGC
>CAYRFT010000228.1:0-3721 GCA_964423585.1 uncultured Parabacteroides sp.
GCACGGAGTGAACGAACGTTACCGTCCCGCCAACGCCCCCACGAACGACTTCACCAGCGAAGGGTCCAGCAGGGCGGGCAGCAAGAAGCCGAACAAGGCCCCGAGGAAATGGGCGTTATGGTTGATGCGGCCGCCCGCCTGCCTCGCCATATACTGGCAGTACGCGAGGTAAACGACGCCAAAGAGTATCCCCGGGACAGGCAGGAGGGCGAAGAGATATATCTTCCCCCACGGATCGAAAAAGATGGAAGAAAACAGGACGGCCGAAACCGCCCCGGAAGCCCCGACGGAGAGATAATGCGGATTGTCTTTCTGCCGGGACAAATCCCATGCCGACGAGAAAACCAGCCCGCCGAAATACAGGAGGAGGAAGCCCCGCTCCCCCAGCCCCGCGTACTGGTAATACCGTTCCATATAAGTGCCGAACGACCAGAAGGTAAACATGTTCACCAGCAGGTGCGGCATGTCGGCATGGACGAAGCCGTGGGTGACGGCCCGGTACCATTCTTTCCGGCGGACCACCCGGTAAGGGCTCAAGGCCAGCCCGAGCGCCAGCGGCCGGTTCCCGAAGCAGGCGAAAGACACCGCCACGGTAGCTCCCAAAATCAAATAGGTCATCATGCGTGTTCCGTTTTCATGTCAAAACCGTCATCCCAGATATTCGGCAACCATCCCGGCGCAGCGTTCGCCGTCGATGGCCGCCGAGACGATGCCGCCCGCATAGCCCGCCCCTTCGCCGCAAGGGAAAAGGCCGCGCAAGGCGACGTGCTGCAAACGCTCTTCGTCGCGCAAGATGCGGACGGGCGACGAGGTGCGCGTCTCCACCCCGATCAGCAAGGCCTCGTTGGTCAAGAAGCCCTTGGAGGCCCTCCCGAAATGGAGGAAGCCCTCGCGCAGGCGGCGGGCGATGAACTCAGGCATCCAAAGATGGAGGGGCGAAGCCAGCACGCCGGGCGTATAAGACGAGACAGGCAAGGAGGCCGACAAGCGTCCCCTGACGAAGTCGTCCATCCGCTGGGCGGGGGCTGTCTGCCGCCGTCCCCCGTTGAGCCAGCACAGTTCCTCAAGGTCTTCCTGGAAGGCCATCAGGGCGAGGGGCGAACCGGGAGGGATTCCCGTCTCCCGGCCTTGCATCAGCAAAGGATAATCTTCCGGGCGGATCTCCACCACCATGCCGGCATTGGACCAACGGGAGTTCCGGGCGGAAGGCGACATCCCGTTCACGACGACCTGCCGCGGGCCGGTGGCCGCCGGGACGACGAAGCCGCCGGGGCACATGCAGAACGAATAGACACCGCGCCCCTGCACCTGCGTGGCGAAAGCGTACTCCGCCGCGGGCAAGTATTCGCCGCGGCCTTCCCTCCGGTGGTACTGTATCCGGTCGATCAGCCGCTGCGGATGCTCCAGGCGGACCCCCACCGCAATGCCTTTCGCCTCGATCTGGATGCCGGCATCATGCAGGTAACGATAGACATCCCGGGCGGAATGCCCCGTCGCCAGGATGACCGGACCCATGAACGCCTGCCCCGCCTGCGTCACGATGCCAATCACTTCACCGTCCCGGATGATCAGGCGTTCCATGCGGGTCTCGAAGTGCACCTCGCCGCCCGAGCGGAGGATTTGCCCGCGCATGTTCTCGATCACGCGCGGCAGCTTGTCCGTCCCGATATGCGGATGCGCGTCCGACAAGATCGAGAGGCTCGCCCCGTGCTGGCAGAACACCTCGAGGATTTTCCCCACCGGACCGCGCTTCTTGCTCCGCGTGTAGAGCTTGCCGTCCGAGAAAGCGCCCGCGCCCCCTTCCCCGAAGCTGTAGTTCGATTCCGGGTCCACCCGATGCTCCCGGCTGATGCGGGCGATGTCCTTCTTCCGCTCCCTGACGTTCTTCCCGCGCTCCACCACGACCGGGCGCAGCCCCAGCTCGATGGCCCGCAAGGCGGCAAACAGTCCTCCCGGCCCCGCCCCGACGATCACGACCGGCTTGCCCGACGAGACATCCCCGTATTCGACCCTTTGGAAGGCCGGTTCGGACGGTTCTTCCCGGATGAAGGCACGGACTTTGAGATTGACGTATATCACGCGCTGCCGGGCATCGACAGAACGTTTCAGGACGCGGACGGCACGGATGTCGGCCTCCGGCAAGGCCGCCTCCCGGGAAAGGACGGCCCTCAAGGACTGTTCACTGGCGGCTTCCTCGGGCAATACGCGCAACTGCATTTCCTTAATCATGGCTGCAAATCATTTCGAGGGTCAACCGAACAACTGCCGGAAAGCCTCCTCCGCCTTCCGGACCTGCACGACCTGGATACGGCAACGGGAAGCGTCGAATCCTTTCAGGTTGTTATGGGGAATCAATATGCGGGAGAAGCCCAATTTTTCCGCCTCCATGATCCGTTGCTCGATGCGGTTCACCGGGCGTATCTCTCCCGACAAGCCTGCCTCGCCCGCCATGCAGACGCCCGGCTCGATGGAAATGTCCAGGCTCGACGACAACACCGCCGCCAGGACAGCCAGGTCGGTCGCCGGGTCGTTCACCCGCAAGCCCCCGGCGATGTTGAGGAAGACATCCTTCTGCGCCAGCTTGAACCCCGCGCGTTTCTCCAGCACCGCCAGCAGCATGTTCATCCGGCGGATGTCGAAGCCTGTGGCGCTCCGCTGCGGCATCCCATAGACGGCAGAGCTCACCAGCGCCTGCGTCTCGATCAGGAACGGGCGAATCCCCTCGATGGCGGCGGCGACGGCCACCCCGCTCAGCCCCTCGTGGTTCTGGGCAAGCAGCAATTCCGACGGATTGCCCACCTCCCGCAAGCCCTCCTGCCGCATCTCGTAAATGCCCAGCTCCGCCGTGCTGCCAAAACGGTTCTTGATGCCCCGGAGGATGCGGTACATGTAATGGCGGTCGCCCTCGAACTGCAAGACGGCATCCACGATATGCTCCAGCACCTTGGGACCGGCGATGCTCCCCTCCTTGTTGATGTGCCCTATCAGCAACACCGGCACGCCGCTCTCCTTGGCATACTTGAGGATGGCGGCGCTGCACTCGCGCACCTGCGACACGCTGCCCGGCGACGATTCCACCGCCTCGGTGAAGACGGTCTGGATGGAATCGACGACCAGCAAACCGGGGCGGATGTCGAGGGCATGGGCGAAGATCCGCTCCAGGCTGGTCTCGCACAGGATATAGCAGTTCCGGCTCTCGGGCATCAGGCGGTCCGCCCGCATCTTCAACTGCCGGTAGCTTTCCTCCCCCGAGACGTACAGGACTTTCAAGTCGTGCAGCTTGAGGACCGTCTGCAAGACCAGCGTCGATTTGCCGATGCCCGGTTCGCCGCCTATCAGCACCAGCGAGCCCTTCACCAAGCCACCGCCCAGCACGCGGTTCAGCTCCTGGTCCTTCATGTCCAGCCGTTCTTCCTTTTCGGCCGTGATGTCGCGGAGCAACACCGGGCGGGACTGCCTCTCCCCTCCCGGACCGGAAAGGGCCGCGCGCCGGGCGGGGGGCGTTTCCTTTGCGACCACCTCTTCCACATACGTGTTCCATTCCCCGCAGTTCGGGCATTTCCCCAACCACTTCGGAGAATCCGCCCCGCAATGGGAGCAAACATAAACCGTCTTCGTCTTTGCCATCTTCTTTCTTGTTTTGGGGCAAAGGTACGAAGAAAAAGCGAATATGCAGGGCGGAGGAAGCCCGGTTGCCCGCCGCCGGAGGATGTTCCCCGGA
>CAYRFT010000229.1:0-3638 GCA_964423585.1 uncultured Parabacteroides sp.
TGATTGCTTTTGTTTTACAGTTCGGGCAATTTCCACGGTGCCCTGTAATGGGCCTTCGACAGGGCCGTGGCTTCTTCGTCGTTGATGAAGAGGCCCTTCTCGTCGTCCCATCTCACTTCCCTGCCAAGCCGGCAGGAGATGTTGGCCAAATGGGCCATCTTGGCCACACGGGCACCGATCGCAATGTCGGCATGGGGCAATTCCCGGCTTTTGATGCACGACAACATGTTGCCGACATGGTTGTACAGGCCTTTCCCCTCGCCTTTCTTGAACGGGAGCGCTTCCATGCGGGCCTCTTTATCGGTGACGACCGGGATGACCTCCCAGCCCGCGCGGTCGAGGACCAGCGTCCCGTTCTCCCCGAAGAAAGCCAGCCCCTCGCGGCGGTCGTACAGGCCGTGATTAATCCCGCAGGCATGATCCCAGATGATGTTGAAATCCTTGTAGGTGTAAGTCGCCATCAGGGTATCGGGCGTTTCCATCGCGTCGTGGGGATAAGCGAACTTGCCCCCGCTGCCGTACACGCGGCCGGGCAGACCGGCATTCATGCCTTCCAGCGCATAGTCGAGCAAATGCACGCCCCAGTCGGACATCAGCCCGCCGGCGTAATCCCAGAAAAAGCGGAAGTTATAATGGAAACGGTACGGGTTGAACGGGCGTTTGGGCGCCGGGCCGAGCCACATGTCATAATCCACCCCGGCAGGGGGCGGGCAATCCGGTTTGACAGGCAGGGTCGGCTTCCCGTCCTGGTATGCCCACACCTTGACCGTCCTGACGCGCCCGATTCCGCCTGCCTTCAGGAAACCGGCCGCCTCGTCCCAGTGCGGGTCGCTGCGTTGCCACTGTCCCACCTGCACGATGCGGTTGTATTTGCGGGCGGCCTTCACCATCAGGTCGCATTCCTCGATGGTGTTCGAAAGCGGCTTTTCCACATAAACGTCCTTGCCCGCCCGGCAGGCTTCGATCGTGGGGAGGCAGTGCCAGTGGTCGGGCGTTCCGATGATGACGAGATCCACGTCCTTGTCGTCGATGACCCTGCGCCAGTCTTTATAGAGGCCGGGCACTCTCTTCCCCGTCTTTTTCTCCACATCGGCGGCTCTCTTTTGCAGCCATTCGTCATCCACGTCGCAGAGGGCGACGCATTCCACCCCGGGGTATTGGAGGAACGTGCTCAAGTCTGAAAACCCCATGCTCCTGCAGCCGATAAGCGCTGCCTTTACCTTGTTGCTTGGAGCCTCCGCCCCGAACAGGGACGAGTAGGACGAACCGATGATGGGTCCCAAGCCCAACCCCGCGGCCGATAAAGCCGTCTTCTGTATAAAGTTTCTTCTGTTCATAGGAATAAAATTGTTTGACGAAAAAATGTTTGCTTATTGCATATACGGCTACTTCGTTTGGGATTCCATGTACCACCGGTACATTTTATGCACCCCTTCCTCAATCTCGATGCGGTGATGCCAGCCCAGCGCATGCAGCTTGCCGACATCCGTCAGCTTCCGCATCGTCCCGTCGGGTTTCTCCGGATTGAAGGCCACCTTCCCGCGATAGCCGGTCTCCCGCACGATCAGGTCCGCCAGCCCGGCGATGGAGATTTCCTTCCCGGTGCCGATGTTGATATGGCAGTTCCGTATTTCCGCCGCGCCCGGACGGCAGGTGTCTTTGAAATCGACATGTTCCATTATATACACGCTCGCGTCCGCCATCTCCTCGCTCCACAGGAACTCCCGGAGCGGCTTGCCCGTTCCCCACAGCTCGACGCGGTCTTTCCCGATGCCATATTTCGCCAATAGCGCGCAAACCTCCTCTTCCGGCGCATCGCCGCCCACGCCTTCCACCGGACGGAGCTCCAAATCCCGCCGGACCGCCTGCCAGTCGCCCTCATGCAGGCATTTGCCCAAATGAATCTTGCGGATCATGGCGGGCAGGACGTGGCTGCGTTCCAGGTCGAAATTATCATTCGGCCCGTACAGGTTGGTGGGCATCACGGCGATATAGTTGGTCCCGTATTGCAGGTTGAAGCTTTCGCACAGTTTAAGTCCCGCGATCTTGGCAATGGCGTAAGGCTCGTTGGTGTATTCCAACGGCGATGTCAGCAACGCCTCCTCCTTCATCGGCTGCACGGCATCGCGCGGATAGATGCAGGTGCTGCCCAGAAACAGCAACTTTTTAACCCCGTGCCGGAAGCTCTCCCCGATCACATTCTGCTGGATTTGCAGGTTCCGGTAGATGAAATCGGCCCGGTAGCGGCTGTTGGCGAGAATCCCGCCCACGTAGGCGGCCGCAAGGATTACATATTCGGGCTGCTCCCGGTCGAAGAACGCCCGTACCGCCGCCGCGTCCTGCAAGTCCAGCTCCCGGTGCGTCCGCCCGACCAGGCGGGTGTACCCTTTCATCTCCAGATTATGCCAAATGGCGGAACCTACCAGGCCGCGGTGTCCCGCCACATAGATCTTTGCCGACTTTTCCATACACGTCAATCCTCCATGTTCGATTTCAGATACAACTTTTTCACAAAGCGCATGTCGTGCCGCACCATGATCCGTACCAGTTCTTCAAAGGATGTCTTTTGCGGATTCCAGCCTAACAAAGTCCTCGCCTTGGTCGGGTCGCCCAACAGTTGTTCGACTTCGGACGGACGGAAGTACTTGGGATCGACCTCCACCAGCACTCTCCCGTCCCGGACATCGATGCCTTTCTCCTCCACGCCTTCGCCTTCCCAACGCAATTCGATGCCCGCCTCGCGGAACGCCCGCGTGCAGAACTCGCGCACCGAATGATACTGCCCCGTCGCAATGACGAAATCCTCGGGCGTGCCGTGCTGGAGCATCAGCCACATGCATTCCACGTAATCCTTCGCATATCCCCAGTCGCGCAGGGCGTTCAGATTTCCCAGATACAATTTGTTTTGAAAACCTTGCGCGATGCGGGCGGCCGCCAAGGTGATTTTCCGCGTGACAAAGGTCTCGCCCCGCCGCTCGCTCTCGTGGTTGAACAGAATCCCGTTCACGGCAAACATGCCGTAGCTTTCCCGGTAGTTCTTCGTGATCCAGAAGCCGTATTGTTTCGCCACGCCGTAAGGGGAACGCGGGTAGAACGGTGTCGTCTCCCGCTGGGGGACCTCCTGCACCAGGCCGAACAGCTCGGAGGTCGAGGCCTGATACAACTTCGTCTTCTTTTCCAAGCCCAGGATGCGG
The DNA here is from genome assembly GCA_964423585.1 of uncultured Parabacteroides sp. Taxonomy (GTDB): domain Bacteria; phylum Bacteroidota; class Bacteroidia; order Bacteroidales; family Tannerellaceae; genus Parabacteroides. The sequence goes on from CAYRFT010000229.1 coordinate 3,195, forward strand.
ACCGCCTCGAGGATGCGCAATGTCCCGACCGCGTCCGCCTCCGCCGTATATTCCGGCACGTCGAAGCTGACCTTCACGTGGCTTTGCGCCGCCAGGTTGTAAATCTCGTCCGGCTGTACGGCCTGGATGATGCGAATCAGCGAACTGCTGTCCGTCATGTCGCCCCAATGCAGATTGACGAGCCTGCTCCGTTTCATGTCGCGCACCCATTCGTCCAGGTACAGATGCTCGATACGCCCCGTATTGAACGACGACGAACGGCGCATGATGCCATGCACGTCATATCCTTTCCCTATCAGAAACTCGGCAAGGAAAGACCCGTCCTGGCCGGTTATGCCTGTAATCAATGCTGTTTTCATTTCTCCTTGAATTCAAATTTCATGCAAATGTACGCACAAATCCTTGCACTCCAAAACATGCGCGGGGATTCCTCGTTTCCTCTGC
>CAYRFT010000230.1:0-3632 GCA_964423585.1 uncultured Parabacteroides sp.
TATCGGAAACTCCACCGGCGGGATTTCCGATATTTTTCCTCCTCCAAATTGATTATTTGCCGACAAATATGTTCCTTTGCATACACAAAAAAGGACATAATGAACATTAATCGTAGAGATTTTATCAAATCAGGAGGAATGGTTGTGTTAGGATCATTGGTTGCCCCCTCGTTTTTGGCAAGTTGCACATCGCCGGAAGCAAAAAAGGCCGTGGGAATTTCCTTCGGGATGGCTCATTTTAAAGTAACGGAAAGTGATTTGAAGAAAGTCCTGGCCGCCGCCCTGGAAAAAGGCGGCGATTATGCCGACCTGTTCTTCGAGCACACATTGAACAACGGCATCCAGTTGCAAGACGGGGCCGTGAACAATGCGCAATCGAATATCGATTACGGCATGGGGGTCCGCGTCTTGTCGGGCGACCAGACCGGATACGCTTACGTGGAGAACATCACCCTCGACGAGATGCTGAACGCCGCCCGCACCGCCGCCCGCATCGCCGACGGCAACGGCAACAAGAACACCGCCGCGCTGACGGAGGTAAGGCCGGACGGCTCGTATTACGATGTCGAGGCGCCGTGGGAATCCTTCACCGTGAAAGACAAGATGCCGTACCTGCAAAAGCTGAACGACAAGATCTTCGCGCTCGACAAGCGCGTCCGCAAGGTAAGGGCCTTCCTGAGCGATTCGACATCCCACATATTCTTCTGCAACAGCGAAGGGCAGACGTACTACGACTACCGCCCGATGTGCTCCCTTTCCGCCGTGTGTATCATGGAAGACAAGGGGCGGATAGAGAACTCGTATGCCTCCCGCTCGTACCGGATGGGGGCGGAATTCCTGACGGAGGGGCTGCTGGACACGCTGGCAAAAGAAGCCGTGGACAAGACATCCGTCCTGTTCCGGGCCATCAAGCCCAAAGGCGGGGAAATGCCCGTCGTCATGGGTGCCGGGGGTTCGGGCATCCTGCTGCACGAAGCCATCGGCCATGCGTTCGAGGCGGACTTCAACCGGAAAAGGATTTCCATCTTCTCCGACCTGCTCGACAAGAAAGTCTGCGACGAACACATCAACGTGGTTGACGACGGGACGATCCGCTTCAACCGCGGCTCCGTGAACATCGACGATGAAGGGACGGAAGGGCAGAAGACCTACATCGTGCGCGAAGGAATCCTGAACAGCTACCTCCACGACCGGATCAGCGCCAGGCATTACGGCATCCCGTCCACCGGCAACGGGCGGCGGGAGAATTTCCGGCAGATCCCGATTCCCCGCATGCGCGCCACCTACATGGAAGCCGGGAACGTCACGGAAGAAGATATCATCGCCTCGGTCAAGCACGGCATCTACGCCGGCAACTTCACGAACGGGCAGGTGCAAATCGGCGCCGGGGACTTCACTTTCTTCGTCAAGGACGGTTATCTGATCGAGAACGGCAAACTGACGCAGCCCATCAAAGACATCAACATCATCGGCAACGGTCCGAAGGCCTTGGCCGACATCACGATGGTGGGAAACAACTACCTGATGGACGACGGGACCTGGACGTGCGGAAAAGACGGGCAGTCCTGCCCGGTGACTTGCGGCATGCCTTCCGCTTTGGTAAGCAAACTGACGGTGGGAGGGGAAAACTAAGCAAACATCTCAAAAACGGACATCATGATTACAAACGAAAATAAGAAACTGGCCCAATGGGCGATGGAATATGCCCTGAAGAACGGATGCCGGGCCTCGAAGGTGAGCCTGTACAGCGGCTCAAGCTCTTCTTTTGAAATCCGCGACATGAAAATAGACCGCCTGCACCAGGCCTCGGAAAACTCGCTGGTCGTGCAACTGTACGTGGACGGACGTTTCGGCTCGTTCTCGACGAACCGCCTCGACAGGAAGGAACTTGAAAAGTTCATCAAGGAAAACATCGACGCGACACGCTTCCTGGCGGAAGACAAGGACCGCACCCTGCCCGACGAAAGCCGGTATTACAAGGGAGGGAAACCGGACTTGCAGTTGCTGGACCCTGACTTCGACAACATACAGCCCGACGACAAGAAGGACCTCGCCCTGAAGACCTGCGAGGAGATGATGGGGAAAGACGGGCGTGTCATCTCCGCCTCCGCGTCTTACGGCGACGGGAAAGATGCCAAATACATGATTGCCAGCAACGGCTTCGAAGGGGAGACCGCTTCCTCCTCCTTCAGCCTCGTGGGGAGCGTGAGCATCAAAGGGGAAGGGGAAGCCCGGCCGGAATCCTACTGGTACGATTCGGCCCTCTACTACGACCAGATGATCAAGGAAGGCATCGGCACGAAAGCCCTGGAGAGGGCCTTGCGCAAGGTGGGGCAGAAGAAGACGAAATCCGCCCGCTACGACATGATCGTCGATAGCCTCAACTCGGCCCGCCTCCTCGCGCCCGTCATGGATGCCATCGACGGGGCCTCCATCCAGCAGAAGAACTCCTTCCTGATCGACAAGCTGGACCAGAAGGTGCTGGGCGACAAAGTGACCCTGAAAGACGAGCCTCACCTGGTGCGGACCCCCGGCGCCCGCTATTTCGACAACGAAGGAGTCGCCACCCGCCCGATGCCCGTCTTCGAGAACGGCACGCTGAAGACCTATTTCATCGACACCTACCGCGCCAACAAAATGGGGACGGCCCCCACCATCTCCTCGGCTTCCGTCCTGACGGTCGGCATGGGCGACAAGGACCTGGACGCGCTGGCGGCCGCCATGGGAAAAGGCATCCTCGTCACCGGCTTCAACGGAGGGAACTGCAACACCACCACCGGCGACTTCTCCTACGGCATCGAAGGCTTCCTGATTGAAGGAGGGAAGATGGCGCAGCCCGTCTCGGAGATGAACGTGACCGGCAACATGCTGGATCTGTGGAACAGGCTGGCGGAAGTGGGGAACGACCCGCGCCCGTCTTCCAGCTGGAGGATTCCCAGCCTGCTTTTCGAAGGTATCGATTTCAGCGGCCTCTGAAACAGGAGGCTGGAAAGTCAAATGCCCTCTCCCCCGACGCCCGCCGCGCCCCGGGAGGGGGCAAGCCATATCATCAGGAGCCATGGACGAATACAGGTTCAGAAGAGCCACGGAAGACGACGCCGCCCAAATACGGGAGATATACGCCCCGTATGTGGCCGGCAGCGCCGTCTCCTTCGAATACGAAGTGCCCGGCGTGGAGGAATTCAGGCGGAGGATACGCGCCATCTCGGCCGAATACCCTTACTTCGTCTGCGAATCGGGCGGCCGCCTCGCCGGTTACGCCTACGCCCGCCGCCACATGGAGCGGGCAGCCTACCAGTGGAACGCGGAGATATCCATCTACCTCCGGGAGGAAGCCGCCGGGAAAGGATGGGGAAAGAAGATGTGCCTCGTCCTGTTCGGGCTGCTCCGCCTCCAAGGCATACGCAACGTGTTCAGTTGCGTGACGATTCCCAACGAGCGGAGCGTCCGCCTGCACCGGAGCCTCGGGTTCTCGATGGAAGGGATGTTCCCCCGCGCGGGCTACAAATGCGGGAAATGGCAATCCATCGCCTGGTACCGGAAGGAAATCGCCCCGTGCACGGACGAGCCCGCTCCCTTCCTCCCCATCGCCCAAATCGACCCGCGCCGCATCGACGGGATTTTGGAGGGCG
>CAYRFT010000231.1:0-3631 GCA_964423585.1 uncultured Parabacteroides sp.
AGGCGTTTTACAGGAGAGTTTTTCCGACAATTATCGTATCTTTGCCAAGCATTCAGCGCATGATGCTTTATTCTAAATTGACAAACACATTAATTCTCATAAAATCAATCGCCGGGTTGCCGGAAAGTGCTTCATGGACATACAAGAATTGCTCTGCTTATATACTTCGCATGGCGGGATAACGGCCCTCCACCAACTGATACGGACAGACAAAGACCAAAACATCAGCCTGAAAGGATTGAAAGGCTCTGCTCCCGCCATGGCTGCGGCGGCCCTCTTCAAGAAAGGGAACGACCGTTTCATCTGCCTGTTGGACGACCTGGAAGAGGCCGGCTACTTCTATAACGACCTGAAACAGTTGCTGGGCGACGAACCCGTCTATTTCTTCCCCTCGGCATATCGGAGGGACATCAAATACGGGCATGTCGATGCCGCCAATGAAATCTTGCGGACCGAAGTGCTCGGCGTCTTGCAGGACCCGGAAGCGCGGTTCATGATCGTTTCCTATCCGGAAGCCGTCGCCGAAAAGGTGGCATCGCCGGATACCCTGCGGCAAAACACGCTGCAAATCCATACGGGCGAGAAGCTCGACAACATGTTCGTGGCGGACGTGCTCGGCAGCTACGGGTTCGAGCAAGTCGATTATGTTTACGAGCCGGGGCAGTATGCCATCCGCGGCAGCATCCTCGACGTGTTCTCCTATTCATTCGAGTACCCTTACCGCATCGACTTTTTCGGGGACGAGGTGGAGACCATCCGCAGCTTCGATGTCGAGAACCAGCTCTCCAAAGAAAAAATGGAGAGCATTTGCATCGTGTCGGAAGTCGGCCAAAAGAACGCGACGGGCAAATGCCTGCTGGAAATCCTTCCCCGGCAGACCAACTTGGTCGTCCATGATCTTGCCTGGTGCCGCGAACGGATCGGAGCAGTATGGAACGAAGAACCGGTGGCGGCCGACGAGGAGTCGTTTGCCGATGCCGGCCGGATGCGCTCCAAATTGGTGGAGCAGGACTTGTTCATGCGCGCCGCCCTCGATTTGCGGCTTATCCAGTTCGGGACACACGCCATAGGGACACCGGGGGCCGTAATCAGTTTCCGGACGCAGGAACAACCCGTCTTCCACAAGAACTTCGACTTGGCAAGCGCCTCTTTCCGGCAGTACCTGAAAGAAGGATATACCTTATATATATTAAGCGACGTGGAAAAACAGGCGGACCGCATCCGCGCCATCTTTGAAGACCGGAAAGAGGATGTCCCGTTCACGGCCGTCAACAAAACCGTCCACAGCGGCTTTGCCGACGAACAGTTGAAGATCTGCTGCTTCACCGACCACCAGTTGTTCGACCGTTTCCACAAATACAGCCTGAGAAGCGACAAGGCCCGAAGCGGCAAGATCACGCTGTCGCTGAAAGAGCTGAACCAGTTCACCCCGGGCGATTACGTCGTGCACATAGACCACGGCATCGGCCGCTTCGGGGGCTTGGTGCGCATGGAGGTGAACGGAAAGACGCAAGAAGCCATCAAGCTGATTTACCAGAACCACGATGCGATCTTCGTCAGCATCCACTCGCTGCACAAGCTCTCCAAATACAAAGGGAAAGACAACAGCGAGCCTCCCAAGCTGAGCAAACTGGGGACGGGTGCCTGGGAAAAGATGAAGGAACGCACCAAGAAGAAGGTGAAAGACATCGCCCGCGACCTCATCATGCTTTACGCCAAGCGCAAGCAGGAAAAGGGCTTTGCCTACAGCCCCGACAGCTTCATGCAACAAGAGCTGGAGGCCGGCTTCATCTACGAAGACACGCCCGACCAGATGAAAGCGACGGCCGAGGTGAAAGCGGACATGGAAAGCCCCCGCCCCATGGACCGCCTGATTTGCGGAGACGTGGGCTTCGGGAAAACGGAAGTGGCCGTCCGGGCTGCCTTCAAGGCCGTCGCGGACGACAAGCAGGTGGCCATATTGGTCCCGACAACCGTGCTGGCGTTCCAACATTACCGGACATTCAGGGAACGGCTCAAGGATTTCCCCTGCCGGATCGAATATGTCAGCCGCGCACGAACGGCGGCACAAATCAGGCAGGTCTTGAAAGATGTCAAGGAAGGAGCGGTCGATATCCTGATCGGGACGCACCGCATCGTGAGCAAGGATGTCGTGTTCAAAGACCTGGGCCTCCTGATCATCGACGAGGAGCAGAAGTTCGGCGTATCCGTCAAGGAAAAGCTCCGCCAGCTCAAGACAAACGTGGACACGCTGACGATGACCGCGACACCGATTCCCCGGACCCTCCAATTCTCGTTGATGGGCGCCCGGGACCTGAGCAACATGGTCACGCCACCGCCCAACCGCTATCCGGTACAGACGGAAGTGGAACGCTTCAATCCCGATATCATCCGCGAAGCCATCAACTTCGAGATGAGCCGCAACGGGCAGGTGTTCTTCATCAACAACCACATCCGGAACATCTACGAGATAGAGGCGTTGGTAAAACGGGAAGTCCCCGACGCGCGGGTCTGCGTGGCGCACGGACAGATAGAGCCGGAAGAACTGGAAAAGAAGGTCCTCGACTTCGTGAATTACGAATACGACGTGCTGATAGCCACCGGCATCATAGAAAACGGCATCGACGTGCCAAACGCCAACACCATCATCATCAACGACGCCCAGCAATTCGGCCTGTCGGATCTGCACCAGCTCCGCGGGCGTGTCGGGAGAAGCAACCGGAAAGCATTCTGCTACCTCCTGTCGCCCCCTTTGAGTTCGCTCACCCGGGAAGCCCGCCGTCGCCTGCAAGCCATCGAGAGTTTCTCCGAACTGGGCAGCGGCATCCATATTGCCATGCAAGACCTTGATATCCGCGGTGCGGGGAATATGTTGGGAGCGGAACAAAGCGGTTTCATCGCCGACTTGGGCTATGAAGCCTACCAGAAGATATTAAAAGAAGCCGTCGATGAACTGAAGGCCGACGAATTTTCGGATCTGTACAACGAACCGCTTGGCGGGAAAGGGGAAGAAGGCAAAGGCTTCGTCAAGGAGACCTATATAGAGAGCGACTTGGAGATACTCTTCCCTCCCGCTTACATCCCCAACGATTCCGAACGCATCTCGCTGTACCGCGAACTTGACAACATGGAACGGGAAGAAGACATAAAAGCCTTTGCCGCCCGCTTGGAAGACCGCTTCGGAAAGATACCCGAAGAAGGGCGGGAATTGATTCGCATCGTCCGTCTCCGCCGCATGGCCCGGTCGTTGGGCATCGAGAAAGTCGTCTTGAAGAAAGGCGGGATGGGCATGTATTTGGTATCGGCCGAAAACAGCCCTTATTACCAAAGCCGCGCCTTCGGCCGGTTATTGTCGTATGTCCAGAAGCATCCCCGCTCCTGCAGCCTGAAAGAAGCCAACGGGAAAAGGAGCATCGTCATCCGGGACGTGCCGACCGTCGCCGCGGCCTGCGCTGTCCTCGAGGAGGCGGATAGTTGCAAGACTGAGGAAGCCCATTAAAAGAATGACGCTTGAAAGGCATCAACGGCCTTTATCGACATCCAGCACAACCTCGTAAGTCATGCCCGGTTTGAATTCCGGGTCATAAATGATCAGGAAATTCTCGTCCACGACGGCTTTCCAATCTTGTCC
>CAYRFT010000232.1:0-3630 GCA_964423585.1 uncultured Parabacteroides sp.
ATCAAACGGATAGCTTTCATGAAATTTGAATTTAGTAATTTCTATCAATTATTTACCCTCGAACAGGCAGCAGAAACATTCATCTGCCGCCTGCCGTGGGTATTTTGTTTTGTAAAAGTAGGGATTTCCCATCACCTCCTGATCTTAATACAGATTGATCGGTCAGGAATTGCCTTCCAGCGCTTCTTTCATATCCAACTCATGGTTGTTTTCATCGAAAAACTTATATTCCAAAAATGCAAGACTTTGGTTTGGGACAATCTTCAGTCCATGTGCATATTTCATCTTCCACTGCCAATACAAAGAGAACAGCCCCTTATTCACATAAGCTGCCACATAAGGATGGATATGCAGGGTGAATTTCTTCAAATGGTGTTTGTTTGCGAGGCAATCAATCTTCCCCTCCAAACTATCCGTAAACAAAATAGAGGGTTTCACGGTACCGGAACCGTAGCAGGCGGGACACGTCTCGGAAGTTTCCACGTCCATCGCCGGACGAACCCGCTGGCGTGTTATTTGCATCAGGCAGAACTTGCTCAAGGGAAGAATATTGTGTTTCGCCCGGTCGCAAGCCATTGCCTTTGCCATGTGATCGAAAAGTTTCTGCTTATTGGTGTTGTTATGGATATCTATAAAATCGACCACTATGATCCCGCCCATGTCCCGCAAACGCAATTGGCGGGCAATCTCGTCGGCGGCTGTCAGGTTGACTTCCATGGCCGTTTGCTCCTGGTCTTCACTGATCTTCATCCTGTTTCCACTGTTCACGTCAATGACGTGCATGGCTTCCGTATGGTCGATCACCAAATAAGCGCCACTCTTGTACGTTACCGTCCGCCCGAATAAAGATTTGATTTGCTTGGTAACTGCGAAATTATCAAAAATGGGCAATCCGCCGGAATACAACTGCACGATATTCTCGCTTCCGGGAGCAATCAGGCTCACATACGCGCGGATACTGTTATAGACATCCGAATCGTTCACATAGATATTCTGGAACGAAGGGTTGTAAATGTCACGCAACAAAGCCACCGCGCGCCCCGTCTCTTCGTAGATTAAAGACGGGCTCTTGCATTTCGATAGCTTGACGACACTCTCTTCCCAGCGCGCAATCAACGTCCTGAGCTCATGGTCGAGTTCGGCGACCCGCCTTCCTTCGGCAGAAGTACGGACGATAACCATAAAATTCTTCGGCTTGATGCTCTGGATCAGCTGGCGCAACCGCGCGCGTTCTTCCGACGTTTTGATCTTGGAAGAAACCGACACCTTGTTGCCAAAAGGAATCAAGACCATGTATCTGCCGGCCAAAGACAATTCGGAAGCCAGACGCGGGCCTTTTGTCGAAATCGGTTCTTTGGCAATCTGCACCAATACTTCCTGACCGATTTTCAGGATATCCGTGATACTTCCGTCTTTTTCGAGCTCCGGTTCGTTCTGCAACTTCGAGATAGAAACAGCCTTTTTCGGATCAGCCAAAACCTGTTTCAAATACTTCTGTTGCATGTTGAAGTTCGTCCCTAAATCTTGATAATGAAGAAATGCATCCTTTTTATACCCTACATCAATGAACGCAGCATTCAACCCCGGCATCAGTTTCTTCACCTTGCCTAAGTAAATATCGCCTACCGTGAACTGGAGGTTCCGAGCCTCTTTCTGCAGTTCTACCAGGCTCTTGTCTTCCAAAACGGCAATCGACATCTCTTGGGGTTCGACATTTACGACTAATTCACTAATCACTTCAGGTTTTCATTTAAGAATGGAGACCTTATAAAATAAGTAAAGAACAAACTTGGAAGGTCTCTTATTAAGTTTGTTCTTTTGACAAAAAAAGACTTATTTCTTCTTATGCCTGTTCTTCTTCAGTCTTTTTTTGCGCTTGTGAGTAGACATTTTATGTCTTTTTCTTTTCTTTCCGCTTGGCATCGCTTTAAATGTTTAAAAGATTATACGTGCTTGTTGATTCTCTCATTTTACTTTGCTCAAAAATGTCCTCGAGGGCTTGAATGAAGGAATATTATGTTCCGGAATGATAATCGTCGTATTCTTCGAAATGTTACGGGCGGTCTTTTGTGCCCTCTTCTTCACAATGAAGCTGCCGAAGCCTCTCAAATACACGTTTTCATTCTGAGCCAAAGAATCCTTGACTACCTCCATGAATGATTCCACACTTACCAATACCGTTTGTTTGTCAATACCGGTGTTCTTTGAAATTTCGCTAACAACATCTGCTTTCGTCATATCTTATAAATTTATTTAATTAATTGAACCTTATAATTCTAGAATGCAAATGTATGGCTTTTTCTTGAAGAGAAAAAGTAATTCTACCGTATTTTCAAGAAAAATATTTCCGATTATTTCCGATTATATCCGTATGTTTGCATACATCAATCAGTTACATAATCCGTTTAACACTGACTTTCATGGATATGGAGACAACTACAGGCATGTATATCAGCCGCAAGCTCATTACCTGGTACCGGTCGAACCGCCGGGAACTGCCTTGGAGGGAAACGGCGGATCCTTATATCATCTGGATTTCCGAAATCATCCTGCAACAGACCCGCGTGGCCCAGGGACTGGATTACTTCAACCGTTTCGTCGCCCGTTTCCCGGACGTGCAAACATTGGCGGAGGCTTCTGAAGACGAAGTACTGAAATACTGGCAGGGGTTGGGCTATTACAGCCGGGCGAGGAACCTGCATGCGGCGGCACAGACCATCATGCGGCAATTCGGGGGAAAGTTCCCGACCGGCTATCCGGAGATAAGATCATTGAAAGGCATCGGCGATTATACCGCGGCCGCCATCGTATCCTTCGCCTGGAACCAGCCGTATGCCGTTGTCGATGGAAATGTTTACCGGGTGCTCTCCCGCTTGTTCGCCATCGACACCCCCATCGACAGCACGCAAGGGAAAAAGGCATTTGCCGGGCTGGCTTCGTCTTTGCTGTCACACCGACAGGCCGGCCTGCACAATCAAGCCGTCATGGAACTGGGGGCCTTGCAATGCGTGCCGCAAAATCCCGATTGCCCGGCGTGCCCCTTGTCCGACGTGTGCATGGCTTATCTCCGGCGGGACGTACAGGCATATCCGAAGAAGCAAGGCAAGGCCAAGACGCGCAACCGTTATTTCCATTACCTGCACATTATATATAATAAGGAACGGACCACCTGGATCCAGAAAAGGAAAGGCGACGACATTTGGAAAGGCCTGTATCAGTTCCCGCTGATAGAAACCGGGCAGCCTTGCGAATGGCCGGCACTGTCCCGGCAGGAAGAATGGGAAAAGATATTCCGGGAATGCGGGGAGATAATCGTGCGCTCCGTCAGTCCGGTACGCAAACATGTCTTGTCCCACCAGACCCTCCATGCGGCATTCTATCAAATCGAAGTGGAGAAAACAGGCGGTCTCTCCGCAGCCTATCAAGCGGTGCCGGCAGACGAACTGGATTCGTATGCCGTTCCTGCGCTCATCCGCAAATATCTGGATTCTTCCTGTATGGCATGTAAGTGATGGCACCGCCGCTGCCGAACGGATATTCCGACACGTCTTTGTTCAGGTAAGGCGAATCCGTAACCATATTGCCTTCAAATATGACTCTCGGTTTTTTAAACGGGGTGCCGTCATCTGC
>CAYRFT010000233.1:0-3606 GCA_964423585.1 uncultured Parabacteroides sp.
TTCTTTGTTGGAAACTTTACGTGGGCATGCCGGGAAATTATTTATTGAACAGAAAGGGTTGGTAATTGAATTTTTTTACCTTTGCAGGAATCAAGAATATGTGGAAATCAGGAATGAAAAAATCATTTGTTTCTTGAATTACACGGCGGATGATTTTTTAGGAAGAATTTGACAAACATTAAATAGGTAATTGTATGAAGCATTTTTTTCAAACCATGTTTGCCTCCGTGTTCGGAGTGTTGATTGCGCTGGGATTGCTGATACTGGGCGGCATTTCCTTTTTGGTGGGCATTGCCGTGTCAAGCAGTTCCTCGACGGAGTATAAGCCCAAGGACGATACCGTGTTCAGGTTGGAATTGGAGGGGACCCTTTCCGATCAGGCCGTTGAAAATCCTTTCAGCGCCTTGTTGGGAGAGGAAGCGGCGTCCATGTCTTTGGCCGATGTCATAAAGGCCATCCGCAAGGCAAAGACAAACGATAAGATCAAAGGGATCTATCTGGATGCCGGCGCCATGTCGGGAGGTTATGCCGGTTTTGAAGCGATCCGCCGGGAACTGGAAGACTTCAAGGAGAGCGGGAAGTTCATCGTCTCGTATGCGGATGCGTACACGCAAGGGGCATATTATCTGGCCAGCGTGGCAGATTCCGTATTCGTTAACCCGCAAGGGACGGTCGCCTTGACCGGGCTCGCTTACGAAGGGATTTTCATCAAGAATTTGTCTGCCAAGGCGGGAATTGAGTATAATATCTTTAAGGTGGGCACCTATAAAAGCGCGGTTGAACCGTTTATGACGGACAAGTTCAGCGATGCGAACCGTGAACAGTTGACTTCCTTCTTGGGCAATCTCTGGGGGAATATGACGGCGGCTGTTTGCGCGTCCCGTGGCATCGCTCCCGCGGACCTGGATAATTATCTGGACCAGGGCCCGATGTTTGGCGAGGCGATGGTGGACTGCAAGTTGGTGGATGCCTTGGCCTACCGGAAAGAGGCGGAAGATTGCGTGAAGCGGATGGCCGGGCAGTCTCCGGACGACAAGATGGTATCGGCCGGCGTGAAAAAGATGCTGGCGATTACGGGGAACACGAAGGAAAGCGACAATAAGATAGCGGTCTTGTATGCGGAAGGCGAGATTAGCGAGGGCGGCAATCCCGTGACGGGCATGGACGAAGCGGTCATCTCGGAAGACATGGCGGAAGAATTGGACAAGCTGGCCGAGGACGACGAGGTGAAGGCGGTCGTGTTTCGTGTCAATTCGCCGGGCGGAAGCGCTTATGTTTCCGAACAGATCTGGAAGGCGGTCGTGGATCTGAAGGCAAAGAAACCGGTTGTCGTTTCCATGGGAGACTATGCGGCTTCGGGAGGTTATTACATCTCGTGCGCAGCCAATAAGATCGTGGCCGAGCGCGGCACGCTGACGGGCTCCATCGGTGTCTTCGGGATTATCCCGAATCTGGCCGGGACCTTCAAATTGCTGGATGTAACCACCGATATTGTCAAGACGGGCCCGTATGCGGACTTCGGTGATGTGAGCCGCCCGATGCGGGAAGATGAAAAGGCATTGGTGCAAAAAAAAATAGAGAGCATGTATGATTTGTTCCTGACCCGCTGCTCGGACGGGCGCGGCATACCCAAGGATTCCATCGACCATATCGGGCAAGGGCGCGTATGGACAGGCGAACAGGCTTTGGAACTCGGATTGGTGGATAAGCTGGGCGGCATGGATGTCGCTGTCGAAGAGGCGGCTTCGTTGGCCGGCGTTGCGGCTTACACGGTGACTGTGGCCAATACGAAGAAAAACTTCTTTACAGAATACATGGAAAAGATGATAGGGGAGGCGAAGGTTTCACTTATTCGCTCGGCATTGGGCAATGAGGAATTCGCCGTTTTCTCCAACATCCGCCGCATGAAGTCGCAGACAGGCATTCAGGCCCGTATGCCTTATCTGATCCAGGGATTATGATTGGCGTGGGTCTGTCGATATTGTAGGGAGTAATAAGTTGCAAGGGATGCCTGCCCCGGACGGCGGGCGGCGGAACCCGGGACTCGCTAAAAGGACTTTCTAACTCAAGATTATTATGCTGGACTATTGGAAATGGCTGCTTGTCTTGTTCGTGGCAGGTTTGTCTTCGTGTAAAACAACGCGGCAGACGATGGAGCGGCCGTTGGCATTGGGAGAAAATCCGAAACGGGAGTTTCGGGGCGCTTGGATCCAGACGGCTTTCCAGGAGGAGTACAAGGAAATGTCGGTAAAGGAGATGCGGCAGAGCTTTGTCCGCAAGCTTGATTATCTGGGGGAATGCGGTATCAACGCGATTATCTTTCAGGTCCGTCCGGAAGCTGACGCTTTCTATCGTTCGGAGCTGGAACCGTGGAGCCGTTTCTATACGGGTGAGCAAGGTCTTGCCCCGGAAGGCGGTTTCGACGTGATGGCCTTCTTGATTGAAGAGTGCCACAAGCGGAACATGGAGTTTCATGCCTGGTTGAATCCGTACCGGATCAGTACGGGCGGGAATACGAGGTTTGCCGATTCGCATATTTATCACCGGCATCCGGAATGGTTCGTCACCTACGGCAAACAGATTCTGTTCGACCCGGGTCTGCCCCAATCCCGCCGGTTTATATGCAAAGTCGTGCAGGACATCGTTTCCCGTTATGATGTGGATGCCATCCACATGGATGATTATTTCTATCCGTATCCGGTTGCCGGGCAATCCTTCCCGGACGACAAGAGTTTCCGTAAATATGGCCTGGCCAAAGGATATAAGCCCGAACAGCGGGCCGACTGGCGGCGTGAGAATGTCAATGAGTTGATCCGGGAAATCAAGCGGACGATATTGCTGAACAAGCCGTGGGTCCGCTTTGGTATCAGCCCGTTTGGCATTTATCGGAACAAGAAGAGTACGCCCGATGGTTCCGGTAGCAATACGAACGGCTTGCAGAATTACGATGACTTGTATGCAGATATAACTTATTGGGCGAAACAGGGCTGGATCGATTATAATGTCCCTCAGATTTATTGGGAGATTGGGCATCCGGCGGCCGATTATGCCACGTTGATCAAATGGTGGAGCGGACATGCTTATGGCGGCCATTTGTATATCGGGCAGGATGTGGCACGCACGATGAAGGCCGGTCAGTTGGCCGGGAAGATGCGTTATGAACGTGGTTTGCCGCATGTTGGCGGAAACTGCTTTTGGCCGGCGAATGAAATTCTCTGGAACAACAAGGGCGTGGCCGATAGCTTGCAGTGTCATTTTCATCGGTATCCGGCATTGATTCCGGCATATACGAACATGCACGATCGGACTCCTGATGAGGTCAGGAAACTGAAGGCGGAATGGACGGCCGACGGTTTCTTGTTGCATTGGAAAGCCGATCAGAGCAAGTCGAATCCGGAATTGGCCCGGTATTTCGTGGTGTACCGTTTCGCTCCTAAAGAAAAAGTGGATTTGAATGACCCGTCCAAAATCGTAGGGATTACCCGTGATACTTTCTATAAATTGCCTTACCATGAGGGCAAGATCAAATATCGTTATGTGGTGACGGCGGTCGATCGTTTCCACAACGAAAGCCCGAAAGGGAAAAGTAAGAAAGTGAAACTATGA
>CAYRFT010000234.1:0-3580 GCA_964423585.1 uncultured Parabacteroides sp.
ACTTCCCACGTTTCGCAACTTCTCAGGAATTGGTCGAGGGTGCGGCATGGCATCTTCTCCTGCACCTCCCTCAACTGCTGATGGACGGCCTCGTCGTAGGTCGGCGCGTCCACGTCGCGGATGATGCCTAAGGCAACCGGCAGGTCGCCTCCCATCATGGCGAGCATCAGATGCAGCGTGTTGTCCGGGCAATGCGCGTCATGCACCAGCACGTCGTCCAGCGTATAGCCGTCCTGCCCTATCGTGACGGACTTCAACTTCAGGCCGTCGAGGACGATGCCCTTGCCGCCGTCCGCCCCGTATATCATCTTTTCGCCGTGGCGGAGGAAGATTGTCCGCTCCGCCCGGAACTCCCTGTCGGTGATCTGCTTGTGGATGCCGTTGTTGAAGATGACGCAGTTGACCAGCACCTCCGTCACCGACGTGCCTTTATGTCGTGCCGAGGCGGCGAGTATCTCCGTCGTGTTCTTCAGATCCGTGTCGATGGCACGGGCGAAGAAATTGCCACGCGCCCCCAGTGCCAGCTCCGCCGGGATGAACGGGTCTTCCACCGTCCCGTAGGGGGAGCTCTTGGAGACGAAACCCCTGTCGGAAGTAGGCGAATACTGCCCCTTCGTCAGGCCGTATATTTTGTTGTTGAACAACACGATGTTCAGATCGACATTGCGGCGCACCGCATGGATGAAGTGGTTCCCACCGATTGCCAGGCAGTCCCCATCGCCCGTCATCAGCCAGACGCTCAGGTCGGGGCGAGCCGTCTTGACACCCGTGGCCACCGCCGCACCGCGTCCGTGTATCGTATGGAACCCGTAGGTGTTCATGTAATAAGGCAGGCGCGACGAGCAGCCGATGCCCGATATGACGGCCATATTATGAGGCGCGATGCCCACTTCCGCCATCGCCTTGTGCAGGCAGTTCAGCACCGCATGGTCCCCGCATCCCGGGCACCACCGCACGTATTGGTCGCTCTTGTAATCCTGCGGTTGATATTTCATTTCTTCCGTTGCCATGACTTATGCCTCCATTATTTTAGTGAATTCCTCTACCAGGCGGGACACCGCGAACGGCTGCCCCTTGATGCGGTCGAAGCGCGAGGGGTTGAACCCGTCCACCCTGCTTCGCAGGTAGGCCGCGAACTGCCCGTTGTTATGCTCCGCCACCACCGCCTTGCGGTATTTCTTCAGCACCTCCGCCGTGTTCCCCGGCAGCGGGTTGATGAAGCGGAAATGCGCCAGGGCCACTTTCCGCCCCTGTTCGCGCATCGTCTCCATGGCCTCGTACAGATGTCCGTAAGTGCCGCCCCAGCCCACGATGAGCAGGTCGGCATCCTCGTCGCCCGTCACCTCCAGCGGGGGGATGTAATCGGCTATCTTGTCTATCTTCGCCTGCCGGGCGTTCACCATGCGCTGGTGGTTCATCGGGTCTGTCGAGATCGCGCTCGTGTCGTAGTCCTTCTCAAGGCCGCCGAGGCGGTGTGCGAACCCTTCCGTTCCCGGCACCGCCCAATAGCGCGACAGGCTTTCCGGGTCGCGGCGGTAAGGCTTCCACGGCTTTTCCTCCCGGTAGTTGGAGACGTAGTTCGGCCGTATGTCCGGGTATTTGTCCAGCTCCGGCAATCGCCATGCCGAAGAGCCGTTGGCGATGAAGGCATCCGTCAGCAGGATGACGGGCGTCATGTGCTCGACGGCCAGCTTGCCTGCCCAGAATGCCGCGTCGAAGCAATCGACGGGCGTACAGGCGGCCAGCACCACCGCCGGGCATTCCCCGTTGCGCCCGTAGAGGGCCTGCAGCAGGTCTGTCTGTTCCGACTTGGTGGGCATCCCCGTCGAGGGTCCTCCGCGCTGCACGTCAATCACGACGAGCGGCACTTCGGCGATGACCGCCAGCCCGATGGCTTCGCTCTTGAGCGCGAGGCCCGGCCCCGACGTGGAGGTGGCGGCAAGGCATCCGGCGAAGCTCGCCCCGATGGCCATGCAGATTCCCGCTATCTCGTCTTCCGCCTGCACCGTGATGACCCCCAGGTCCTTCCGCTTCGACAGCTCGTGCAGGATGTCGGTGGCGGGCGTGATGGGATAGCTCCCCAGGAAGAGGCGCAGCCCCGCCTTCTCGGCGGCGGCTATCAGGCCGTAGGAAGTGGCCTTGTTCCCGTTCACGTCCATGTAAGTGCCGGGGAGCGCCTTCTTGCTCTCGATGCGGTAGGTCGAAACGCCGGCGTGTATGTTGTGCCCGTAGTTGTAGCCGTCGGTGAGCGCCTTGATGTTGGCACGTGCCACGGCGGGCTTCTTCGCGAATTTGTCCTGGAGCATCTGCATCGCCCCGTCGAGCGGCCGTTCGAACAGCCAGCATACCAGTCCGAGGGCGAACATGTTCTTGCAGCGCAGGGCCGACTTGTTGTCCAGCCCGTACCCGGCAAGGCCGTCGCGTACCATCGTGGAGATGGGGGCGGCCACCACCTGCACCTGCGTCAGTCCCGATTCCCGGAACGGGTCGTCGGTCGTGTAGAGGGCCTTTTCGAGGTCGCTCTTGCGGAACGAGTCCGTGTCAATCACGACGATGGCGTCCGGCTTGATGTTGTTCACGTTCACTTTCAGCGCGGCGGGGTTCATCGCCACCAGCACGTCCGCCTTGTCGCCGGGCGTGAAGATTTTCTTCGAGCCGAGGTGGACTTGGAAGCCCGACACGCCGCTCAGCGTCCCTTGCGGAGCCCTTACCTCCGCCGGATAGTCGGGGAACGTCGATATTTCGTTCCCGAAGATTGCCGACAGGTTCGAGAAGATGGTGCCCGTCAGCTGCATGCCGTCCCCCGAATCGCCGGAGAAGCGCACCACCACCTGTTCCAATGTCGTCACTTTTGTCTGTTCTCTCATGATACTTTTGTCTTTGTCGATTGTTGTCATACGGGCTGCAAAGGAAACAAGAAAGATTGACATTTCCTATACCACAACCCCGTCTGCCGTGTTTTTCATGTCCGAAGGGGAGCCAAGCAGTCCCAGCAGGCGCGACGTGATCTCCTGCACGTCCTGGAGCGTCGTCATCCGTTCCGCGTCGAGGATGATCTGCGCCTTCTCGTAGTACGGGCGGCGGGCCTCCAGGCTTTCGGCGACGTACCGCCGCAGGTCTTCCCCCCGGCGGGACTCCAGTACGGGGCGCGACTGCTTGCATGATTCGAGGCGGCGGGCAAGTTCTCCGGCCGTGACCTTCAGATAGACCGTCGTCCCTTCCGCGTTCATGAAGTCGATGTTGTCGAAGAAGCAGGGTGTCCCTCCTCCCGTCGATACCAGCACGTCTTCAAACGAGGCGACCTCGTGGAGCATCCGCCGCTCGATGTCGCGGAACACGTCCTCCCCGCGCTCCGCGAACAACTGGCGTATCTCCTTGTGGAAACGTCCTTCGATGTAGTAGTCGAGGTCTATGAAGTAAAGGTCCAGCTGCTTCGACAGCTTCCGCCCGACAGTCGTCTTCCCGGCACCCATGTATCCCGTCAGAAATATTCGTTTCATGTTGTTACCCCTTTTGAATTTTTGCAAAATTATAGCTTTTTTTCTATAGCTTCCAACTTTAAACACACGAATTTTTCATG
>CAYRFT010000235.1:0-3580 GCA_964423585.1 uncultured Parabacteroides sp.
GACTCAAATTCCAGTGTCCTTTCTGAAAAAAAAGCACCGTCGTGGCAGTACGACAGTGCGAAAAAAGAAAATCCTCCCCGTGTGTTTCGCGCCGGGGCATTCCGTCGGGCTCTTCGGAGGGATAAATCAGCGGCCTGTGGCTTGCAGGTATTTCAGTTGTTTGATTTGACAGTCGGCGACGGCATCCACATATTTGTCGCAGCTCTGCTGGTAGAGCGCCTGGGCGTTCAGCAAATCCGTCATGGTGATGGTGCCCGCGTCATAATACTGCCTGTTCAGCCTCAGATTCTCGGAAGACTGCTCGACCGACAGCAGCGAGATATCCAGTTGCTTGTGCGCGTCTTGCAAATCGTTCCAGCATTTTTGCATCTGTATCTTGAGCAACTGGGATTTGTCGGTTAGCTCGTTCTCGGCGATTTTCACTTGCAGCTTCTGTTTCTTGATGGCGTGGCTTCCTCCCCACCAGCCCGACAAAGGGATGGAAACCGACGCGAATACCAAGCCGAACGAGCGGTCCACATCGAGGAAGTCATGGTACAAGTATCCCGCGCCTATGCCCACGGTCGGCAAATTTTTCCCGACGGAAATCTTGTGTTGCAGCTTGTTCAGCCTCAGATTCTTTTCCAAAAGCTGGTATTCGGGCGTAAGCGGCAAGGAAAAAGAGGGGTCCTGGTAGATGGAGTCCATCGGGAGCGGTGCCGCCGCTTGATCCATCAGGTCGGCGGCAAGCTCGAAATCGGTATCCTCCAAGCCCATGTATTGGGCCAGAAGCATCTTGCTCAAGGCAATCCCGTTTTCCAAGTCGATGCGTTGGCTGGCGATGTCGTTGCGCCTCAGCCTTACCTCCAGGAGGTCGTTGGGCAGCTTCACGCCGGCGTTTACCGCCGTTTCCACGTCGCTGCACACCCGTTGGAGCATGGTGTCGATGGACGAGACGGTATGCAGCTTCTCTTCCAAGGTCAGCACCTGCCAGGCATACTGTTCCGCGGTGAGGATGACTTCTTTTTCGGACTGTTCCGCCTGCAGTTTCTTCATTTCGACGGCCAGGTTTGCTATCTTGTTGCCGTTTACGATTTGTCCTCCGGCAAAAACCGGCTGGGTGGCAATGATTCCGCCGGCAATGCCGTTCTTCAATATGCTCATTTCCATCTCGGGGCCCAACGTCATTTTGGCCGTTCCCTTGTCCGCGCCGAATCCCATCCCTGTCGCGCTGATGGTAGGGAAGTAGTTGGTGAAAGCCTGCTTTTTGTCCTGCTTTGCGCCCTGCACGTCGTTCTCCGCGTTCTTGATCCGGACATTGTTTTCCAGGGCCAATGCCCGGCATTGCTCTATCGAATAATATTTCGTCTGGCAAAAGGCTGTGCCCGACGCTCCAAGCGACAGGAGGCAGGCGGCCAGCCATTCTTTTGTATTTCTCATTTTCGTTTCTGTTTTGATTTTATTCATTTTCCATTTGCTGCTGCTGAATCCGCCTGGAAGTGCTGCCGCTCATTATGAACCAATAGGCGATAGGCATCACCGTCAGGATGAAAAGCATCGTAATCAGTGTCCCGTAGAAAATCACGGTCCCCATGGGCATCCACAAGCCGCTTCCGCTCAATACCATGGGGATGACTCCTATGGAAGCCGCGGCGGAAGTGAGGAATATGGGCCGCATCCTGCGTTTGGCCGAGTGGAAGATTGCCTCGTGGGCGTCGAGCCGTTCGGTTGAACGAAGCTCTTCCGCGTAATCGAACATGATGATGCCGTTGCGCACCAATATGCCCATCAGGCTGACAATGCCCAGCGTGGACGTGACGCTGAAGTCCCCGCCTTGAATCAATACGCCCAACGCGGCGCCCAACAGGCATAGCGAAAGGCTTAGCAACATCAATACCGACGTGCTGACTTTCTTGAAATGGCATAACAGGATAAAGAAAATAATGGCCACCGAAATAGCCAGCCCTGCTATGATCCTTGGCGTATGCTCATCGCTTTCTTCCTGCTCGCCGCCATAGCTCAGGGTGATGTCGTCAGGTATGTCCACTTTCTCCATGAGCCGGCGGATGTCGGCAGTCTTGTTCATCACATTGACGCCGTTGGCTACTTCCGCTATTACGGTAATGGTGCGGATTCCGTTCCGGCGGACGATTTGGCCTTCCTCCCATGCCGGTATTACCGATGCAATCTGGCGCAAGGGAACGTTCCCCAGTCCGCCGAACAAAGAAATGGGCTCGTCCATGACATCGCGGACGCTGGCCGAATCGGAATGCGTGGTCTTCAGCACGACATTCGTGTCGTAGTCTTCATCCCAGATTGTCCCGACCGGCACGCCCGCGCCGTAGCGCATGGCCATTGTCATCTCCAACGCGGCATTCGTGAGGCCTAACCGGCTGGATTCTTTTTCATCCAACGTGATGCGGGTGCTGGCCAAAGGTTCGTTGTAATCCGGGCGGACCAGATACAGGTCTTCTTCTTGCCGCAGGATGCCTGCAATGGTGTCGGCAGTTTGCTTGAGCTGATTCAGGTTTTCTCCGCTCAACCGGATTTCTATCGGATTGGTCGCTTGGCTATATCCTAATTGCTTGAAGCGGACCCATGCCTCCGGGAAGATATTGGCATAGGG
Source organism: uncultured Parabacteroides sp. (assembly GCA_964423585.1). GTDB lineage: Bacteria > Bacteroidota > Bacteroidia > Bacteroidales > Tannerellaceae > Parabacteroides. The sequence continues at coordinate 2,606 of CAYRFT010000235.1, forward strand.
CATGGTGTAGTCTTTCAATAATTCTACCGTCGCGTCCTCGTCCGTGGTGTTCACGATAAATTGCGCAAAGTTGCTGCCTCCGAACTGAGGTGCATACGATGTCTGGAAGCGGGGAGAAGATGCGCCTTTGAAGGAGGCTATGGAAACTACCCGTTCATCTTTGCGGAGCAGGTGCTCCAGGCTGTCGGCCACTTGCGAGGTCTTCTCCAGGGACGTGCCTGTCGGCAGGTAGATTTCCACGGCAAACTGGTTGCGTTCGGCTGTAGGCATGAGCCGTTGCGGGAGTTTCCCCATCAGGAAAATCCCCAAGATCACGGAAACAACGCCGGCAAACATCGTCGCATAAGGCCTTTTGAAACATAACTCTATCAATTTGTCATAAGCGCCTTGCATCATGTCCAGGAAAGAGAAAGCTTTTTCCCCGTTCTTGTTCACTTTATGCTGTATAGGTTTGCGAATGAAGTAGAACTGCATGAAAGGAACCAGCATCTGTGCTACCAGCAGCGAAATGAACAACACCAACGTCGTCGCCCACGGGAAACTTTGCAAGAAATCATGGAACATCCCTTTCATGGTGAATAGAAAGGGGAAGAACGTGATGCTGATGGCCAATGTGGCCGAGAATATTGATTTCAGGAAGTGGGTCGCGCTGTCTATGGAAGCATGCCAACGGGATTGCCCCTCGGCAATCTTTTCCATGTAGCTGTCGATGATCACGATGGAATTATCGACAATCATTCCCAAGGTGACGATCAGGGCTGCCAATGTCACCGTGTTGAGCTCTATGCCGAATGTGTAGAACAGCCCGAGCGAGATAAAAATGGTGATCGGTATGGTGGAAGCCGCCACCAACGCCACCCGCATGGGGAGCAACAGCATGACCACCAAGACGACAGCCCCGATGGCTATCATCAATTCGTGCAGGAAGTTGGTGACACTATCGTCAACCACTTTGCTTTGGTCGGTAATCTTGAA
>CAYRFT010000236.1:0-3577 GCA_964423585.1 uncultured Parabacteroides sp.
TGTTCGCGGGAACGCTTGGAGAATCCCTCTACCAATACTTCAAAAACTTTCCCTACATCACGTAAATTGCTTTCTTCGGATAATTTATTCTGCAGATCAATCATTTCCTGCAGACGACGCACTTTGACTTCTTCCGGAACATTGTCTTCCAATTGCCTTGCCGCATACGTTCCCGGGCGTTCCGAATATTTGAACAAATAAGCGTTATCATATCTTACTTCCCGCATCAAAGAGAGAGTTTCTTGAAAATCTTCCTCCGTTTCTGAATGGAAACCACAGAACAAATCCGTTGAAATCGCACAGTCAGGCAATATTCTGCGGATGGCCGCTATCCGATCCAAATACCACTCGCGAGTATATTTGCGATTCATTATTTTCAGGATTTTCGAACTACCCGATTGGGCCGGCAAATGGATGTATCGGCATATATTCGGATATTTGGCTATTACATATAATGTCTCATCGCTCATGTCCTTGGGATGCGACGTGACAAAACGGATACGCATCTCGGGCACTTCAAGGGCTACTTTTTCCAGCAAGGATGGGAAATCCACTTGCTCGCCGTCCTGTACATACAAATAAGAATTTACATTCTGTCCCAGCAATGTTACTTCCTTATAACCTTTGTCGCGCATATCCCGGATTTCATTCAGAATACTGTTTACTTCCCGACTGCGCTCCCGCCCACGTGTATATGGCACGATGCAATATGAACAGAAATTATTGCAGCCACGCATGATAGATACAAAACCGGAAATGTGCACGCCCGGCAATTTCAAGGGCATGACATCCTTGTAGGTTTCTTGCGTGGAAAGTTCCACATTGATGGCTTTCTCTCCATTCTCAGCCGCCGCTATCAGATTGGGCAAATCCATATAAGAATCCGGACCGGCCACCAAGTCCACATGATGATTGGCTATCAAATCCTCCTTGACGCGCTCGGCCATGCAGCCCAAGACGCCCACCAGCAAATGCTTCTTTTTCCGCTTGAGCGACCAGAAATACTGCAAACGCCCCAAGACCCTCTGCTCGGCATTGTCGCGGACAGAACAAGTATTGACAAAAATCGCATCCGCCTCCTGAATATCTTCCGTCATCCCGTAACCGGCCATTTGCATGATTGATGCCACGACTTCGCTGTCCGCCACATTCATTTGGCAGCCATACGTTTCGATAAAAAGTTTTTTCTCAACATCTTCGACAGCAGATTTTAAGTCCGCCTCTTTTTCACTCTTTTTCATAATAGAACATCGTACACATAAATTATGTTAAATATGGAGATTTTGTCGCAAATATATTTGTGCAGTCCAAAAGCGTACTTTACATTTGCTCCCATTAAACATAAATTTTTTCATAGTTAAGGTTTTGGTTAGAATAAGGGGGGCTGGGAAGTTCTCCTTATTCGCTTTTTTATAAGTCTCGTTCCTTTCCGCCCACGGAAGAAATTATTCTTAAATCCACGCCGATTAAAAATTTCTATGTACTTTTGGGTTTGCAAATATAGGGAAAAGTCATGGATAATCTCAGCATAGTTTTTTACATTATAGCCGTAGTCATTTTGGCCAGAGGCCTGTTTGGCGGCATCAAAAAAGGATCCGCGCAGCCCGGGGAAGAGCTTCCTTTGCCGCCGGCCGGCATGGGGCAAGACCCGCAACCGGAAACGCAGGAAGCGGATCTCCTCCGGCAGGACGGAAAGGAATATGGAGAAGAGGATGCGGACCGTTCCCCGGCAGTCCATGCGTGGCGCGAAGAAGACCGCTCTCCGGCGGAGGCGGCAGAAGACGATCGCGAAGACCCACTGCAAGGACTTGCGCCCTTCCAAGAGGCGGACGACCTGAAGCGGGCGGTCGTCTATTCGGAAATACTGAAGAGGAAATACCATTGACCATCGGCTTCCTTTGCCGTTATTTTTGTATGTTTGCAAGCAAGTTTGGAATATCATCTAAAACATAAACATCATGGCTTTAAAATTTATGACAGCAGAAGAAGCTGCTGCTTTCGTCCACCACGACGATAACGTGGGCTTCAGCGGTTTCACTCCCGCGGGATGCCCGAAAGTAGTTCCGGTCGCCATTGCAAAAAGGGCGGTCGAAGAGCACGGGAAAGGAAACCCGTTCAAAATCGGCATGTTCACAGGGGCCTCCACCGGCGACAAATTGGACGGGGAGCTGGCGCGCGCCAACGCCATCAAGTTCCGGACCCCCTACCAGTCGAACAAAGACCTGCGCAACGCGCTGAACACGCACCAGGCCGAGTATTTCGACATGCACCTCTCGGAGCTGGCCCAAGAATTGAGGTACGGCTTCCTCGGGAAAGTGGACGTGGCGGTCGTGGAGGCTGCCGACGTGACCGAAGACGGCGAGATCGTACCGACCTGCGGCGTGGGAATACTCCCCACCATCTGCCGCATGGCCAGCCGCATCATCGTCGAGCTGAACGACAGGCACCCCAAGGAAATACGCGGCATGCACGACATCTACGAACCGGCCGACCCGCCCTTCCGCCGCGAAATACCGGTGTATTCCCCGTCGGACCGCATCGGATTGCCCTACGTGAAGGTGGACCCCGCCAAGATTGTGGCCGTCGTGAAGACGCACGAGCCCAACGAAGGAAAGCCCTTCGCCCCGCTGGATGACGTCACGCTCGCCATCGGCAAGAACGTGGCCGATTTCCTGGTGAGCGAGATACGCGCCGGCCGCCTGCCGAAGGAATTCGTCCCGGTGCAGAGCGGCGTGGGCAACGTGGCCAACGCCGTCCTGGGCAGCATGGGCGAGAACGAGGAAATCCCCGCCTTCAACATCTACACGGAGGTCATCCAAGACGCCGTCATCAAGCTGATGGAGGAAGGCCGCGTCAAATTCGCCAGCGGGTGCTCCTTGTCCGTCAGCAACGAGGCCATCGACGACATCTACAGCCACCTCGCCTTCTTCAAAGACAAGATCTTGCTGCGCCCGCAGGAGATCTCGAACAATCCGGGCATCGCGCGCCGCCTGGGACTGATCGCCATGAACACCGCCTTGGAGGCCGACATCTTCGGGAACGTCAATTCGACGCACGTGTTAGGCACGAAAATGATGAACGGCATCGGCGGCTCGGGAGATTTCACCCGCTCGGCCATGCTCTCGATCTTCACCACCCCCTCGACGGCCAAGAACGGCAAAATCAGCTCCTTCGTCCCCATGGTCTCGCACCAGGACCACAGCGAGCACTCCGTCAAGATCATCATCTCGGAATACGGCGTGGCCGACCTGCGCGGCAAGTCGCCGGTGCAGCGCGCCCGTTGCATCATCGACAACTGCGCCCACCCGGACTACCGCCCGCTGCTCGACGAATACCTCGGCATGGGCATCGAGGGGCAGACGCCGCAGAACCTGAAGTGCTGTTTCGCCTTCCACGAGGAGTTCGCCAAGAGCGGCGACATGCGCAACGTGAAGTGGGAAGAATATAACAAGTAGAAAAATCGCATTTCTTCAGAAGAGGCGGGGTTTTTTTGTTGTTTCCCCGCCTTACCGAAAGGCCTTTCCCCGTTTTTCGTAGGGATTACGAGAGCGGGGAGGGCCTTTCACCTTTTTCCCCT
>CAYRFT010000237.1:0-3563 GCA_964423585.1 uncultured Parabacteroides sp.
TCGACGCACGTTTCCAATGTCCTTTTTTGATTTTATTGCCCGATTTCGCACTTGCAGGGAGATTCCGCTCCGTTTTTGAGGAAGGAACGGTATTTCCGGAAGGCTGCCGCCGAAATAACGGCAATCACGGCCATCGAAGTGGACAGGCAAATGAATATTCCGCGCGTTTCTTGACCGTTTCCGCCGTATGAATGCATCCCGCTCAGGAAATAATTCACGCCGAAATACGTCATCAGCACGGAACAGAAGGCCATTACGGACAAAAAGTTGAACGACCAGGCGTTGTACCACCTCCCGACAAGCCGCAAATGCCCTGCCAGCGCGTAGGCGGTTATGGTAATCAACGCCCATGTCTCCTTGGGGTCCCAGCCCCAGTAACGGCCCCACGATTCGTCGGCCCAGACCGCGCCCAGGAATGTCCCTGCCGTCATCAGCGACAAGCCGGCCAGCATGGCCATTTCGTTGACGATGGACAATTCCCGTATCCGGGCTTGCAGCTTCCCCCGGTTGGCCTCATTCGCCAAGGACATGATTGCCATGTTCGTGGTTCCCAGCAGGCAGCAGATGCCGAAGAACCCGTAAGCCGCCACAATGACGGCCACATGGAACATCAGCCACGGAGACTTCAGCACGGGCACCAGCGGGCTTATTTCCGGGTCCATCCAGTTCAGGCCTGAGACAAACAACAGGATTCCTCCGAACAGGGTCGCCAAAGCCATGGTGATCCGGCTGCGGCGGACGAACATCAGGCCGGCGGCGACCGTCGCCCAGGCGACATACACCATCGTTTCATACGAATTGCTCCACGGCGCATAGCCTGCTATGTACCAGCGGACCCCCATCCCGCACGTGTGGAAGCAAAAAACGGCGACGACCAGGCCCGTCAACAACGGGAAAAGCCGGTCCAGCTTCCGGAGGTCGTGGAACATGGACGCAAAAGCAAGCGCCAGCAGCAATCCTCCCGCGATCAGATACCCGGCCTTGCACCGGCGGAAGATATTCATCCGGTTATACCGGATTTCCGCCCGCATCTTCCCGGGGCTTATGTCCGGGCCGCCCTTGGCTTGCTGGTAAGTCCCGATCATGCCCAATACTTCGTCGGCTTTGCTCCAGTCTTGCGTTTTCAACGCCGACTGCACTTCCCCCAGGTACCACAGGAAGATGCGGGAGACGAACAGCGAGTCCTCCTTGCCGTACACGGAAAGATCGTCTCCCGGCGCGTACCATTTGTGATTGGGATCCCCTTCCTTCGGGAATATGCGTATCCGCCGGTAACTGAACAGTTGATGCAGGATGTTGACCTGCTCGTCCAGCTTCATCAAATCCTTGTCAAAACGGGTCCGCTGCTCCGGAATCTTCTCGTAAGATTTTTCAACATCCGCCTGAAACTTGTAGGAGCCGTCCGCCTCAAACGCCTGCAAATAGGAACACGCCTTTTCCGGCAAATCAAAACGAGCGGATATTTCTTTATTCGGCACGCTGATCAGCGGAACCCGCATCCACATGTCCGGCATCGCCAGCAGGCCCAGCAGGAACTGGTCGGAATTCAATTTGCCGAAGGTCTCTTCCTTGTGCAATTTCCTCAATACCTCGGACGAAAAGGTGTTCATCGGAATCATGCGCCCGTTTTCCGACTGCACGGGCAATGCGCCGAAGGCCGCCGCATGCTTGGGGCTTACCGCCAATTGCTGCACGACGGAATTCAAATCCGCCGCCTTTCCTTCGGCTTCCGCTCCGGCTGGAAAACCTGACATGCCGATCATGGCAAGGACTGCAACGCATCCCGGACGCATCTTCTTCAACTCGCGGCTCAAATACATGAAACGGGAATTCCTGCCCGTCATGCAAACGACCAATCCCAAAGCCAGCAGGAAATATCCCGCATAGGTGATGCTCCGGCCGGCCACGTCCCGGTTGACGGACAAGATGGTCCCCTGCTCGTCTTTGTCGTAGGATGCCTGAAAGAACCTGTATCCTTTGACCTCCAGGACATGATTCATGGAAATCCGTTCGCGGCGCGTTTCGCCATCCACATGGACCAGCACCTCGCTTTCAAAAGAAGAAGGACTTGCGGAACCCGGATAGCGGGTCACGGTAAACCTGACTAACTCCACGTCGAAAGGCAAGGTATGGAAACAGGCCTTATCGCCCGGGCGGACATCCATCCGGTTGCCCGTCTCGCCTTCACGCAAATGCAGCAATCCCTCTTCGCCAAACACATGCGAGCACATGGCCCCGGCCAGAATGACGACAAAAGCCAGATGTACCAGCAAGGCTCCCCATTTCTTCCGGCTTGCCAGTCGATACCTCCAGGCCATCGCCAGGAAATTGCCGGCCATCAGGAGATGCCATGAAATGAATATCGGGGAATGATACACCCACGCCCTTGCCGTCTCGGTCCCGAGCTGTCTTTCGATGAAGGTCGCGGCCGCCAGCCCGCCAGCATAGACGGCCATCAGCGACAGGCAAGCAACCGGGGAAGACAAATACTTTAAAATAACCGTTCTCATTTGACAACCGTTGATTGAATCAGGGACGAAGCACTTTCCGGCCTGCCCCGCCTAACACTTGACGCTCAACTCGCGCAATACGCCGCGTATCTTTTCGTAGGTGGTGATCCGGGTTGACACCAAAGGCAGACGGAGACGGTTCTCCACGAATCCCATCATGCTCAACATGCTCTTTACCCCGGCCGGATTGCCGTCCACGAAAAGCAGGCTGAACAATTCCGTGAACCGGTGGTGGATTGTGCGGGCGTTGTCGAAATCGCCTGCCAATGCCAGGCGTACCATCCGGCTGAACTCGCGCGGGAAGGCATTGCCGATGACGGAAATGACGCCGACGGCTCCCAGCGTGATCAAAGGGAAGGCGATGCCGTCGTCGCCCGATATCACATGGAAGTCGTCCGGCTTGTTCTTGATTATGTCGTCCATCTGCGCGATGTTTCCCGAGGCTTCTTTCACCGCAATGATGTTCTTGAACTCGCGGGCCAGGCGCAACGTCGTCTCCGCCGTCATGTTCACCCCCGTCCTCCCCGGCACATTATATAATATGACCGGCAAATCCGTCGCCCGGGCTATCGCCTTGTAATGTTGATAAATTCCTTCCTGCGAAGGCTTGTTGTAATAAGGCACGACCGATAGAACCGCGTCGATTCCCTCGAAGTTGCCGTTCCTCAATTTGTCAACTACCGATTTTGTGCAATTGCCGCCGACACCCAACACGACGGGGACGCGGTGGCGGACCTTCGCGACAACCAGTCCCGTGATCTTTTCCTTTTCTTCTTCGGTCAAAGTCGGGGTTTCCGCAGTCGTCCCCAGAACGACCAGGTAGTCCGTCCCGTTCTGCAACAGATAATCGACCAGCCGGCCTAAAGCCTCGTAGTCAACACTCTCATCTTCTTTGAATGGGGTTATCAAGGCAACGCCCATCCCCCTTAAATTTAAATCCGTCATATATCTTGATTGGCAATCTCTTTATTTCTTGCAAAAATAGGAAAATGCAATTATTCCGTATGTACCGGCCGCGAATAAAATGCGATTTGCAAAGTTTCCGGCAAGGGG
>CAYRFT010000238.1:0-3563 GCA_964423585.1 uncultured Parabacteroides sp.
GGGGGGGTAATTTGTAGAATTGTTATCTTTGCAAAGGGGGAAAAACCACCCCGGCCCGGAGGCGCGGCAGCCGAAAGGCCATAAGGCAGGCATACATTAACTAACATATAAACAAACGCATTATGAAAAAGTATTTTGAAGTTCCAAAAAGGGTCCCGATGCTTACGTTATTGGGACTAATCTTTCCGTTGGGCAACGTCTGGGGTCCTTATCTTGCGAAGATACCCAAGGGTTCCGCCGCCGCCAAAATCCGCTCCAGGCTGGCATTGTTCGAGCTTGCGCTCACCGCTGTATTCTTCCTGCCCGCCGTCCTGCTGAACGTGAAGGCCATAAATTCCGGCTACGACACCGGGTTGATGGGCACCTCCGCATCCATAATGTTATTCCTGGGCGTGGCAGTCGTGGCAGTCGCCGTCTTCATGGCGGCCGCTTCCAAGAATCCCGACCGTATATAAGAAAAAACATCGGAACGGCACATTGAATGTCTTGCCATGACAACGAAAATTGAATTGAAATCGATGAATTTTTACGCCTATCACGGGGTCGATCCCCAGGAAACACGGGTGGGAAATTCGTTTACGGTCGATTTGGAGGTGACGGTAGATGCCGTCCGCGCCATCGAAAATGACAGCCTGGAGGGTACTGTCGATTATGCGGAGATATATGACGTGGTGAAGTCGGAAATGGACGTGCCCTCAAAATTGATGGAGCATGTCGCCGGAAGAATCGTGAAGGCATTGAGGAGGCGTTTCCCCCGGATAGGGCACATCCGGCTCAAGGTGGCCAAACAGAATCCCCCGCTGGGGGGCGATGTCCAAAGCGCGGCCGTCTTGCTGGAAGATTAGCGGGGAGCAGGCCGCCAAAAAAAGCGGGTGCCGGGCATCAGGCCGGACACCCGCTTCTTTACGGGAAGGTTACTTGTTCAGCAGTTGTTCCAAGGCATATTCGTCGGGTATCAGCACCTGGCGGGCCTTGCTGCCTTCAGACGGGCCTACTATCCCGGCCACCTCCAACTGATCCATCAGCCGCCCGGCCCGGTTGTATCCGATGGAAAACTTCCGCTGTATCAAAGAAGTCGAGCCTTGCTGCTGTATCACGATCAGCCGGGCGGCCTCGTTGAAGAACGGGTCGCGCTCGGAAAGGTCCACGACTCCGCCCAAGGCCTTGTCGCCGTCATTCTCGTCAACGTATTCCGGCAACAGATACGCCGTCTGAAAGGCTACCTGCCCGCTGATATAGCTCACGATGTTCTCGACTTCGGGCGTATCGACGAAAGCGCACTGCACCCGGACCGTGTCGCTGCCTGCCACGGAGATCAACATGTCGCCCCTTCCGATCAGGCGGTTGGCGCCCGGAGCGTCCAGAATGGTGCGGGAGTCGATCATCGAGGCCACCTTGAAGGCGATACGGCTCGGGAAGTTCCCCTTGATCGTGCCCGTAATCACTTTCGTGTCCGGCCGCTGGGTCGCCAAGATCATGTGGATGCCCACGGCACGTGCCTTGGCCGCGATACGGGAAATGGGCAGCTCTATCTCACGGCCGGAAGTGGCTATCAAGTCGGCAAACTCGTCCACGATCGCCACGATATAGGGAAGGAAACGATGCCCCTTCTCCGGGTTCAAGTGGCGGCTGATAAACTTCGTGTTGTATTCCTTGATGTTCCTGGCATTCGCCAACACCAACAATTTATAGCGGTTTTCCATCTCGATTACCAGCGAATTGAGCGTTGCCACGGCATCCGCCGGCTCGGTGACAATCGGCTGGTCGGCATTCGGCAGCTTCGCCAAGTAATGCCGCTCGATATTCGAATAGATGCTGAACTCGACCATCTTCGGATCGACCATGACGAACTTCAGCTCCGCCGGATGCTTCTTATACAGGAGCGAGGTTATGATGGCGTTCAGACCGACAGACTTGCCCTGCCCGGTCGCGCCTGCCACGAGCAGGTGCGGGGTCTTGCAAAGATCGAACATGTACACATCGTTGGTAATGGTCTTCCCCATCGCCACCGGCAACTCGTATTTGCATTCCTGGAACTTCTTGGAAGCGATGACCGACTGCATCGACACCGTCTGCGGGTTCTTGTTCGGCACCTCGATGCCGATGGTCCCTTTTCCCGGAATCGGGGCAATGATGCGGATATTCAACGCGGCCAGCTTCAACGCGATGTCGTCTTCCAGCGTCTTGATCTTGGCGATGCGGATGCCGGCCTCGGGAATAATCTCATACAGCGTGACCGTCGGCCCGATCGTAGCCTTGATGGACGCGATCTTGATGTTGAATTCCCCCAACACCTGCCTGATCTGCTGTTGGTTCTCGTCCAAATCCAAATCGTCCTTGTTGACTCCACGAACGCCCGTATCGTGCGGGTCGAGCAGGTCCAGATTCGGAAACACATACTGCGACAAGTCCAGCCGCGGGTCATAATCCCCCAAAGACTTGCCGGAATAGTCGGTCTCCTCCTCCACCGCCATTTTCACCGAAAATACAGGGTCGCCGGAAGGCAATTCCTGCGATTCCCCTTCATCTTCGGCAATAGATACAAAATCCTGTTCCTCGTCCTCGTCCGCTTCCACCGCGGCGGCTTCCTGCCCCGATTCTTCCATTTCCTTTTCCGCATCGAACACATATTCGGGCGAAGGCTGCTCAACGTCCGCCGTTTCCGGGGGAACCATCTCTTCCACCCCGGAATTCACGGGCGAAGGCACGGCGGCTTCCGGCCGTTTCTTCCACTTCCCATGCGTCACCCACGAAAAAGAGAGGACATGCTGCAAGAAAGGAATCGTCCGCTTGCTGGAGAAAATCGCGATGATCAGGAAAAAGCTCACCAACAACAGGAATGTCCCCGGGATGCCAATATTGTTCTTCAAGACTTCCGTCGTATAATATCCATGCTGCCCGCCCAAATATATGAAGGTGTCTTCGTACCCGCTGATAAAGAAAAACGCAAAAAACCACGAACCCCAAACCAACGTGGCCAAACAGAAGATGAACCGCTTGAGCAAGGAGATTTGTTTAATGTTCATCAGCTTGGCCCCAACCGAGCCCAGGAAGAACAGAATCATGAAAGAAGAAATGCCAAACCAACGATTCATCAGCAGATCTGCCAGGAAAGCTCCCCGCACGCCTGTCCAGTTCGCCACGGAACCTTGATTCGTCAACAAATCCGCCACCGGGACATTCTCAATCTTGCTCTGGTCGGCCGCGCCCGTAAAGAAAAAGGATATCAGGGCCAGTCCGACATAAATCGTCACGATCGCACAAAGCAAACCTGTGATGAAGCGGGTTCTTTCATTCGTATAGAAAGCCTTGAACAACGCCCAAAAGCCGGGATTCGTGTCATCTGCCTTCTTATTTGTCGTTTTCTTCGCCATATCTGTGATTTTTGTCTTGCAAACTTACGTAAAATATCCTTATCAAGTAGAGCCTGCCCGAATTTTTCCCCGATAATAATCGTGCCATCCAAAAACAATTGCGGCAGACACGCAAGGACCCGCTTCGGATTCTTGCCTGCCTGCCGCATATCAATGCAGGTCCGGCCGTTTACTTCGCGAATTTCCCGG
>CAYRFT010000239.1:0-3555 GCA_964423585.1 uncultured Parabacteroides sp.
CCCCGCCCAAAAGAGTTTTACGTCCCCGGCATGGATTTATTTCCAAAACAAACGTATCTTTGCACCCATGCAGTTTGCCAGCCTGCCGCTCCCCTGTTTCCGCAGAGGAGAGGAAAGTCCGGGCAACACAGGGCACTATACTTCTTAACGGGAAGCAGGCCGCGAGGTTTGAGTAGCGTAACAGAAAATGACCGCCGGGCCACGGCCGGGCAAGGGTGAAAAGGCGAGGTAAGAGCTCACCGGTCTTTTGGCGACAAAAGATGCCGTACGTCTTATAGGTTGTAAGGTCATGTATATCGGCACACGTAGGATGGCCCGTCCGACGCCGAGGGGTAGGCCGCTTGAGCCTGTTGGTGACAACAGGTTTAGATAAATGGCAGGCACTTTGTATTTCGGTATGGAGGACAGAACCCGGCTTATCGGCAAACTGCATTTTATTTTCTGCCCGGAATGACCATTCTAACCAATAAGTCCTTATCTTTATCGCCGTCGATTTAGAGTTTTTCAATATCATGGCAGAAGCAAAGTCACGTATCCAAAAAATAAAGGATTTCCTGAACCGGGTCATTCATTTTGTCACTTACGACATTTGGCGAATCACGGAGAATGAAGTGAGCGGGCTAAAAGTCATTTACATCAATGCTATCAAGACGGTCATCCTGGCGATTCGCGGATTTCAAAGCGAGAACTTGCAGACAAGGGCGTCCGCCTTGACCTACAATACGCTGCTGGCAATCGTCCCCCTGCTGGCTGTCCTGCTGGGGATTGCCAAAGGCTTCGGATTCCAGAATGCGGTCCGGGCAACGTTGCTGGATTCTTTCCCGGGGCATCAGGTCGAATTGGATAAAGCATTTGAGTTTGTCGATGGCTATTTGGCCCAGGCGCAAGGCGGGGTCATCATCGGCATCGGCTTAATCCTCCTGTTTTATACGGTCATCAGTTTGATATCGTCTATCGAAGACACATTCAATGACATCTGGCAAATCAACAAGTCCCGTCCCTGGCTGCGCAAGGTGACCGACTACCTGGCCCTGTTTGTCATTATGCCTATATTATTGATTTCATCGAGCGGAATCTCTATTTTCTTATCGACGCTCCGGAATTCATTCTTGCAGCATTATTTGTTCCTCACGCCCATCGTCGAATCAGTCCTGACCATTACCCCTTACATATTTACGTCGTTGGCTTTTACGGGACTTTATATTGCCCTTCCTTGCACGAAAGTGAAATTCTTGAACGGATTGATAGCCGGGATTATCTCCGGATGTGCTTTCCAGTTTTTCCAGTTGGTGTATATCGGCGGGCAGATATGGGTAAGCAAATACAATGCCATCTATGGCAGTTTTGCCGCATTGCCGCTCTTGCTTCTGTGGATACAATTGTCTTGGCTGATCTGCCTGTTCGGGGCGGAACTGTCGTATGCTTCCCAGAATGTGAAGAAGTTCAGTTTCGAGCGGGACAGCACACGCATCAGCAGGCGGTACAAGGATTTCCTCACGCTGCTGATAGCCACGCTTGTCATCAGGCGCTTTGCGGAAGGCGGACGCCCCTACACGGCCGACAAGCTGTCTGTCATGTATAAAATCCCCATCCGGATTACCACCCAAATCCTTTACACGCTGACGGAACTGGGCATTATTTCGGAAGTCGTCATCGGCAATGACAATCGGATTATTCATTACCAGCCCGCCATTGACATCAACAAAATCAGTGTAGGTTTCCTTTTCGACAAATTAGACCGGCACGGGTCTGAGAATTTCAAGATTGATACGGAGAAACTCTTTCATAAAGAATGGAAGACCTTGCTAAAAATCAGGGAAGACATGGTACGCGGCAACGATAAAATCCTGCTGAAGGATCTTTAGCCACATTTCCCCGGCTTACTCTTTCTTGTTCCTTTCTTCCATGAAAATGCGTCCGAATCTCATTTCCGCGTTTTTATATTTGTAGAGCTTTTCGGGAGAGAGAATCTTCCTGAACTTCGCGTAGTATTCTTTTTCAAGCCCGGCTTCCTTCATGCGGACTTCCAGGCAAGCGTCTATCGCCCGGTTGAAATCCTGGGCCGTCGGCGATTTTTTCTTGTGCAATTCCCGGTTTATTTTCCGGCATTCCAGGCCGGCTTCGAATTTTTTGCGTTCAAGTTCGTTTGTCAGGGGGATGAATGCCGCCGCCTCTTCGGGCGTCAGCTTCAATTCTGCCGTGATGAACGCATTCTTTCTTGATTCGTAAGCGCTCCGGTCAAAACCTTTATGGCGCTTGGAGGGCTGGGCGGTCATTTCCGTGGCCTGCATTACCGCAAACAGGGCAAATATGCAAACAAACAATTTATTCATGTCTCTTGATAAAAAAGTTAATGCGTCGAATTATTTTATCGGATCCTCTTTCTCAAAAGTCTCCTGCAGCAAGGCATCGGTATATTGGTTTTCCAAATAGTCCAGGAATTCTTCATCTTCCTCGTTGGAAACCTCGATGGCGATTTTCTTGGAATCGGCGGGGACGGCGGATTTCACGAGCAGCGATGTCGTGTCCCGCCCGTCGGCATTGCCGGAATCAAGGCGGGCGATCGTCTTGAAGAATAATCCCAGTCCGGCGAACATGGCTGCCATGTACAGGAATGGACGCACGCGGTCCAGAAGAGAAACTTGCGGGGCTTCCGGCGCGGCTTGCGTTTCTTCCGGAATCTTTCCCATAATCCGATCCGCCAGTCCTTCCAGGTATCCCTCCGGAGCACTGAACGGATTCTCCTTGAGTTTGTTTTTCAGATTATTGTCTTCTATCTTCATGGTTCTTTCATGTTTTTTATAATTGACAGCAGCCGGAAATAAAGGTTTAAACATCTTGCGTTAAATATTTCTCTACTTTTTTGACGGCATGATGGTAGGAAGCCTTGAGGGCACCGACCGACGTGCCGAGTATCTCCGACATTTCTTCGTATTTCATGTCGTCAAAATACTTCATGTTGAACACAAGCCGCTGCTTGTCGGGCAGCAGGGCAATTGCTTCTTGCAGTTTCCGCTGGATGTCGTCGCCGCAGAAGTACTCGTCGCTCCTCAGCCGCTCAAGCAGGAACGTGTCCGCGTCGTCCATGGATATGGTGCATTGTGCGCGCTGCCTGTTCAGAAAGGTGATGCACTCGTTGATGGCGATCCTGAAAAGCCAAGTGGATATTTTGGCTTCCCCCCTGAAGCTGTCGAGATTCATCCACGCCTTCAGGAACGTGTCTTGTAGCAAATCGTCGGCATCGTCGTGGTTGAGCACCATCTTCCTGATTTGCCAGTACAACTTCTCGCCATACAGCGACACCACTTGCGAAAAAGCTTTCCTTCGCTTTTCCGGGTCCTGAAGGAGGGCGGCCATATCTTTTTCCATATCCGGCATGTTCGATTCATTTGCGGGCAAACTTACAAAAATATTTCCGTTCGCAAAGGAACATCTGCCGTGAAAATATGATTGGAAAGCCGTTGGCCCGGACTGCGGGCGGCAGGGCAGTCCGGGAAAGCCGCCGGACGGAAGGGCTTGGCTCCGGCTCTTTCCGTCTTCGGGCCCGGCGCATTG
>CAYRFT010000240.1:0-3551 GCA_964423585.1 uncultured Parabacteroides sp.
CCGAGGATAATGAGGCGCCCGCTGGATTCTTTCGCAAATTCTCCCTATCTTTGCCCGCGTTTTTCAACCAAACAGACAAACTACTCGATAGATATATGATTACAGCAAGCAATCTGGATGTGCAGTTCGGCAAAAGAATCCTGTTCCAGGACGTGAACCTGAAATTCACGCCGGGCAACTGCTACGGCATCATCGGTGCCAACGGGGCCGGAAAATCGACGTTCCTGAAAGTGATTGGCGGGCAAATGGAGCCGACGAGAGGCTCCGTTTCCATGGGGCCGGGCGAACGGCTGTCGGTCTTGGAACAGGACCACTTCGCCTTCGACGAATTTACCGTCATGGACACCGTGCTGACGGGCCATGCGGCCCTGTGGGCAATCATGAGCGAAAAGAACGAACTGTATGCCAAACCCGATTTCAGCGATGAAGACGGCATCCGCGTGTCGGAACTGGAAGAGAAGTTCGCGGAGATGGAAGGCTGGAATGCCGAGAGCGACGCGGCGGCCTTGCTGAGCGGCCTGGGCATCGACGAAGACCTGCATTACGGCCTGATGAAAGACCTGAGCGGGAAACAGAAGGTGCGTGTCCTGCTGGCGCGCGCGCTGTTCGGGCAGCCCGACAACCTGCTCCTCGACGAGCCCACCAACGACCTGGACCTGGAGACGGTCTCATGGCTGGAGAATTACCTTTCAAACTTCGAGCATACCGTCTTGGTGGTCAGCCACGACCGCCACTTCCTCGATTCCGTCTGCACGCACACGGTGGACATCGATTACGGCAAGCTCCAGCTGTTTGCCGGCAACTACAGCTTCTGGTACGAATCCAGCCAGCTGGCCTTGCGCCAGTTGCAGCAGCAGAACAAGAAGGCGGAAGAGAAGAAGAAGGAACTGGAGGAGTTCATCCGCCGCTTCAGTGCCAACGTGGCCAAATCCAAGCAGACGACGAGCCGCAAGAAGATGCTGGAGAAACTGAGCATCGAAGAAATCAAACCCTCCTCGCGCCGCTATCCGGGCATCCTGTTCGCGCCGGGACGCGAGCCGGGCAACCAGATTCTGGAAGTGAAAGGACTGGCCAAGGCCATCGAAGGCAAATGCCTGTTCAAGGATTTGAACTTCAATGTCGAGAAAGACGACAAGATCGTTTTTATCAGCCGCGACCCGCGTGCCATGACGGCCTTGTTCCAGATCATCAACGGGGAAGAGAAACCCGACGCCGGGACCTTCCGCTGGGGGCAAACCATCACGGCTTCCTACCTCCCGCTGGACAACACCGGCTACTTCCGTTCGGATTTCAACCTGCTCGAATGGCTGTCGCAATTCTCTCCCGATACCAACGAGGTATTCCTGAAAGGGTTCTTGGGAAGGATGCTGTTTTCCGGCGAAGAACTGCTGAAGAAGGTGAGCGTCTTGTCCGGCGGCGAGAAGATGCGCTGCATGATCGCGCGGATGATGCTGACGGATGCCAACTGCCTCATCCTCGACACGCCCACCAACCACTTGGACTTGGAATCCATCCAGGCGTTCAACAATACCTTGCAGGCCTTCAAAGGGAATGTCTTGTTTGCCAGCCACGACCACGAATTCATCCAGACCGTGGCCAACCGCGTCATCGAGCTGACGCCTGACGGGAACATCGACAAGATGATGGAATACGACGACTATATCTCGGACCCGGCCATCGCCGAACTGCGGGAGAAGCTGTACGGCAAATAAAAAAACAAACGCGGCGACATCATGAAAAAAAGGATTCTTTTCCTTGCCTGCCTCTTCCTCGCCTGGCTCCCGGTCTTCATCATACAGAAACCCTGGTTCATCTTCGACAACCGGGGCATGACGGAGACGCTGGCCGCGAGCGATTATTTCCAAGTCGTCTGGCACGGGCTGAAATTGGACTTGACGGTAGCGGGTTATCTGACGGCGCTCCCGCTGCTGGCCGTGCTCATTTCGGTTTGGCGCGACGGCGGCTGGCTCCGCAAGGCGCTGAAAGGATATTTCATGCTCATGGCGGTCGTGATTGCAGCCATCTTCGCTGTCGATGACGCCCTGTATGCCTTTTGGGGCTTCCGCATGGATGCGACGGTCCTCTTCTACCTCAAATCGCCGAAAGAAGCCCTGGCAAGCGTCTCCACCCGCTTGATTCTGACTCAGTGCGCCGTTTCCTTGCTTTACGCCGGCCTGACCTACAAGTATCTGGAAAGGCTTGTCCTGCCAATGGCCGACTTCCGGCCTGCCGGGAACCGGTGGCTGGCATCGCTGGCGGTCTTGCTGGCGGGCGGCCTGATGTTTATCCCGATACGGGGCGGCGTGACGACTTCGACAGCCAACGTGGGCATGGTCTATTACAGCGACAACACGTTCCTGAACCATTCGGCCATCAATCCATGCTTCAGCCTGCTGTCCTCGCTTTTCAAGCAGCAGGACTTCGCCGGGCAGTTCGATTTCTTCCCCGAAGAAAAGCGTGAAAGCCTCTTTGCCGGGCGGTACGGCCCGCAAAAGACGGCGCCCGATACCTGCCGCCTGCTGAATGCCGCGCGCCCGAATATCCTGGTCATCATCCTGGAAAGCTTCTCGGCCAACGTCGTCGCGGCCACCGGAGGAGAAGCGGACGTAACGCCCAACCTGAACGGGCTGGCCAAGGAAGGCATCCTGTTCGACAACCTGTATGCCAATTCATTCCGGACCGACCGGGGGCTGGTGTCCATCCTCAACGGATATCTGGCGCAGCCCACCACGTCGATCATGAAATATCCGGCCAAAAGCCAAACGCTCCCGTCGATCGCCCGCAGCCTGAAAAGGCAAGGCTATGCTTGCGACGTGCTGTATGGCGGAGACATCAACTTCACCAACATGCGGAGTTATTTCTACAACTCGGGATATGCCGCCATCACCTCCGACAAGGACTTCCCGATTTCGGAGCGGCTGAACAAGTGGGGAGCCAACGACAATGTCACCTTCAACCGTTTATACCGGGACGTAAAAGGGCGCGCCCCGGGAAAAGGCCCGTGGATGACGACCTTCCTCACCTTGAGCAGCCACGAACCCTTCGAAGTGCCTTATCGCCGTTTCGGGCATCCCTATCTCAACTCCGTCGCTTTTACCGACAGTTGCCTCGGCGCTTTCGTCCGCAAGCTCAAAGCGGAACCGGTCTGGGACAATCTGCTCGTCATCCTGACAGCCGACCACGGTTTCCGCTATCCCGACAAGGTAAAAGACTACGAGCCGTCCCGGTATCGCATCCCGATGCTTTGGATTGGAGGCGCGGTCAAAGGGCCGCGCGTGATTTCCGCCTTATGCAACCAGACCGACCTGGCCGCGACGCTCCTGGACCAATTGGACATCCCGCACGCCGAATTCCGCTTCAGCAAGAATATCCTGACGCACGAGCCCTTTGCCTTCTACACCTTCGGGAACGGCTTCGCCTACATCGACAGCACCGGCTATTCGGTCTATGACAACGAGAGCAGCCTGGTCATCCGCGAATCGGACGCCCTGCAACGGGAACAACGCCTCGATAAAGGGAAAGCCATCCTGCAAACCCTTTACGACGATTTA
>CAYRFT010000241.1:0-3546 GCA_964423585.1 uncultured Parabacteroides sp.
CAGCGGATTCGCATCTTCTTGCCCGTTTATCATGTATGCGGATGCAAAACTTCGCCCAATACTTTATTCTTGGCAATCACGGCCAGGAATTCCTTCAGGTAGAAAGGTTCGAAATAGGCCACGTCTTCAAATAGGCCTTTGGCATAACGCTCTTCCGCCAACGGCGCCATCTGCGCGGCCATCGGATGTACATCCGGCACAAAGACGGCATTGGGATGATCAATCACCGGCTTGCATTTGTCGGAACCGTTGCCGAAGAAACATACTCTCCCATCGTTCAGATAAGAAGCATACGTTCCGGCTGTGACAATTTCAGCCTTCGCTTCACGGACCTGTTCCCGGTCACGATTATAGATTGCAGCATACACTTCCATCCGGCGCGCATCCAACATGGCGCAGAACAACGCATCTTCACGCGGATGATTCCGAATCACGGCAGAAGCCAGCAGTTCCAAAGTCGGAACGCTTATCAAAGGAATATCCAAGCCAAAACAAATCCCTTTTGCCATGGATACGCCTATCCTCAAGCCCGTATAAGAACCCGGGCCGGCACTCACGGCAACCGCATCCAGCGAAAGCCCGTTCCTTTTGGCACAATCCAAACAGCCGGCCACATACAAACCCAGCGACGAGGCATGCGAATGCCCCTCGCAAGAAACCTTTTCCTCCATGACAACCCCGTTATCCGCCAGGGCTGCCGAACAAACATCGGTTGATGTGTCGATATGCAATATGCAAGGCATGCTTTTTATATTTTCAGCGATTTCCTACCGAACAGCCGGGCAATCTCCCCTATCCAAAGCACCAACGAAGAAGAGCCGACGATTATTCCCCAGTCCTGCCAGGACAAAGGGACGACGTTAAACATCGATCCGCCAAACGTCACAATCAAGTACTGCCCGGCCAGAATCAGGAATGCCACAAACAAGAAACTCTTGCAGGCCCCCAAGCGGGCAAAAGCAGAACTCCCGTCCATGAAGGCTTTCACATTAAACAAATTCCAGAACTGCAACATGACAAAGAAAGTGAAGAACAACGACAAATCGCGAGGCGACAATCCGTTTGAAACATGGAAATGCAGCAACAAGCCCATCAATATCACCACGAATATCGCGCCAACGCCAAAAATCCGGCGGGCCATCGGGCGCGTAATGATGAAATCCCCGTCCTTCCCGCTCTTACGAGGTTTGTCTTTCATCACCTTCTCGTTCGGCGGCAATGAGGCCAACGCCCCGGCGGCAAAGGTATCCATGATCAGATTCACCCAGAGCATCTGCGTAATGGTCAAAGGAGATTCCGTCCCAATCAACGAACCCAACAATTCAATCAGGCAAGCAGCCACGTTGATGGTCAGCTGGAACAACAAGAAACGCTGGATGTTCCGATACAACGAACGCCCCCACATCACCGCACGGGTAATGCTCCCGAACGAATTGTCCAAGATGGTGATGTCGCTGGCTTCCTTGGCGACCGATGTCCCGTCGCCCATTGACAATCCCACTTGTGCGGCCTTCAAGGCTGGAGCATCGTTGATTCCGTCACCGGTAACGGCCACAACGGCGCCTTTCCGCTGCAACATCTGAACCAAACGCTGTTTGTCGGTCGGACGGGCCCGGCAGACTATCTTCAGATCGAACACGCGCTCCAAGGCTTCTTCATCGCCCAATGCCTCGAAAGCCGGGCCGGCAATGATATTCCTGTCGGTATCCTCCGGTTTCCAGATGCCGATCTGGCGGCCCACCTCGCGAGCCGTCCCCGGCGTATCCCCCGTAACGATCTTGACCGAAATGCCTGCATCCATACAGCTTTGCACGGCAGCCGGCACATCCGGCCGGACAGGATCGGAAATGGCGACGATGCCCACATACGTCAAATCCATGTCTTTATCCAGATGCCCGTCCGTATAAGAAAACACATCCGCATCGTCATCCAATATCCGACAGGCAAAGCCCAGGGTGCGCATCGCCATGTCCTGATAAACCGACAACTGTCCCTCGATGGCCGGCCTGGCCGTTTCCACCGGCATATAACCGCCGTCCATGGCCACACGCTTGCAGTTTGACAACACGATTTCGGGAGCGCCCTTGACATATAAGACCTTCTTCCCCAACAAAGGCGAATCCACCACCGTGGCCATATATTTCCTCTCGGTGGAGAATGCCAGCTGGCCGACTACCGGTGCCGCCTCTCTCAGGCTCATGTAATCCACGCCCTGGGCATCCAGCCACAACAACAAAGCCGCCTCCGTCGGGTTGCCCAAAGCCTTCGCCTTGTCCCCTTCCCGTTCCAGGTTGGCAGTCGAATTCACCGCAATGCCTTCTTTTATCAAACGGCTCAACGTGTCATCGCCCAGCTTCTGGCCCGCCAGGTTATAGAACTTCGTTTCATGGACCTGCATCCGGTTTTGCGTCAGCGTGCCGGTCTTGTCCGTGCAAATGACCGTCGCCGCGCCCATCGTCTCGCAGGCGTGCATCTTGCGGACCAGATTGTTCGCCTTCAACATACGGTTCATGCTCAAAGCCAAACTCAAGGTGACACTCATGGGCAAACCTTCGGGGACCGATACCACAATCAAGGTGACGGCCACCATGAAGAAATTCAGCAGATGGGAAACCAGTTCCATCCACGAATAATCCGCGCCGCCCATAAACAATTTCGCCGTCAAAGCCATGAAGGTGGCGGCGGCAACCGTATAACCCGCCTTGCTGATCACGCCCGCCAACCCTTTCAGTTGGATCTGGAGCGGCGTGTCAATATGGCTGTCTATCTGCGCGCCTTCATACACTTTCCCGTAACCGGTAGCGTCCCCGACCTTTTCAACGGCCATGACGCCATGGCCATCCACCACGACCGTCCCACGCATGACCACGTTCGACGGATATGTCGCCTCGGCATCGAACTCTTCCTCCCGCGTCGTCTTCCCAATCACCGGCTCTCCCGTCAATGTCGATTCATTGACCTGCAAAGAGACGGCCTCCAACAAACGGCCGTCGGCCGGTATCTCTTCTCCCGTTGCCAGCATGACGATGTCTCCCACCACCACTTCTTTCTTCGGGACTTCCGTGATACGTCCATTCCTGACAACCGTCACCGGAACGTCATCGTTCACCGTATTCAAGATATCAAACGAGCGATTGGCTTTCACCTCGAAGAAAAAGCCGACGCAACTGGCCAGCATTATGGCAAAGAAAATCCCCAACGGCTCCAAAAAAGCCGGGAACCCGGCCGCCTCCGGTCCCCAGCAATGCACCCCGGCAATTGCCATCGACAAAAGCCAGGCCACCAAAAGAATCCGGATAATCGGGTCTTCGAACTTTTCCAAAAACTTCTTCCATAGAGGAGTTTTCTCCACAGGAGTCAGCACGTTCCCGCCATGCAAACGGCGGCTCTCCTCCACCTGCGCGGAAGAAAGCCCCTGATATTTCTGTTTATTTCCCATCGTACACAATCATAGGGTCGCCAAAACAAGCCACAAAAATACATAAAATTTTAATGATAACCCGCCGCGGGCGGCGAATGCGCCTTTCACGGCATGGATTCAAGGCA
>CAYRFT010000242.1:0-3505 GCA_964423585.1 uncultured Parabacteroides sp.
GCAAAGACACCCTTTGCTACGTGTTATTCTTCTGCATGATCTTTTCCAAGTCGCGGATGACGGTCATATCCATGATGTCGCTGTAAATCTCGGTTGTGCGGATGCTTTGATGGCCGAGGAGCTTTTGTACGGTGGTCAGTTGCACGCCGTTGTACAGCAAAAGGGTGGCGCAAGTATGGCGGGCCGTGTGGAATGAAATCTGTTTGTGCAGCCTTGCCGCCCGGGCCAGCTTCTTGAGCAGCTTGTTCATGGCGGAGTTGCAGGTGGTGGAAAGCCCGAACAGGGAATCTTTGAAGTTCCGTTGATAATATTTCCTGAAAATCTCGATCGCCTTTCCGTCGAAAAGCATATAGACGGGCTGCTTGACGATCACTCCGGTCTTCAGGCTTTTGAAGATCAGCCACCACTTCCCGTCGGCGAGCTGGAAGTTTTCTTTCCTGAGCCGGGTAATATCCGAGAAGCGCAACCCCGTGTAGCAACTGAAAAGGAACATGTCGCGGCAGCGGCTCATCCCGACGCACGACCGGGAGGGATAGCTTTCGATCTTTTCGAGCTCGTCGGGCGTGAGGTGGTTCCGTTCGGGGACCTGCGTTTTGATCTTGTATTGCCGGAACGGGTACTGCTTCAGATTGATCAGGTCTTTGTTGATGGCCGTGTTGATATGCCGCTTCAGTTGCTTCATGTGCTTTGCGATGGTGTTCCTGTTGTAACCCAAAGATTCCATGTACACTTCAAAGTCGCAGACAAACTGGTAGCTGATGTCCTTGAAGCGGACGCCCGGCCTGAACCTGCGGAGGAGATTGACGGTCGATTCATGATTCTTCCGGGTGGATTCTTTCATCTCGTGGCTTGTGATTTCCTGCGTGATGAAAGTGATGAAAGACCGTTCTTTCTCGTCTTCCGCGTAATGGACCGGTGTGGCATCGAACGGGCTTGAAGAACAATAGAAACTGTAACAGACATCTGCTACATGATAACTGATATTTCCCATGCTATCGAATTTTAATGAGAAGATTGTCCTATCGTGTGGAATGTTGTCGGAATTATCCTTGTTTTTTATGGATGTTTGTCCAGCCTGAACGTCTGCCGGATGCAGGCGGGCAATTCATGCGGGTAATGTGTCACATATATCAATGTCTTGCCCGGGCGTGAACAGAATTGCTCGATGATGGCGGTTGCGCGTTTCTTGTTGCCGGCATCCAGCCCGTGCAACGGTTCGTCCAGGATGATCAAATCCGGGTCTTTCACGAAAGCGCGCGCCAGCAAGGCCAGCCGCTGTTCGCCCGACGAGAGGGAGAGGAAAGGGCGGTCTTTCAGATGACCGATGCCGAATGCCTGCATCCAAGCCAAGGCTCCCGCTTCCTGCCCGCCGCTGCATTTCCGGAACAGGCCGACCGAATCGAAATACCCCGAACCGACGATATGCAACGCCGGGACATTCTCCCTGTAATAAAGGTGCATTTCGGGAGATACATATCCGATGCGCCTCTTGATTTCCCAGATGCTTTCCCCTGTCCCGCGTTTCTTGTCGAACAGGTAAAGCGTATTGGCATACGATTGCGGGTTGTCGGCATAAACCAGACTCAACAGCGCGGATTTGCCGGCACCGTTCGGGCCGGATAAAGCCCATTTCTCTCCATTCTTCACTTCCCAGTCCAGATTTTCCAGGATGATACGTTCCCCGTAACGGATGCAGACGTGTTCCATGCGGAAAGTCACTTCGTGGGAGGCAGGTTGTTTGCCTTGGTCTGTCGGGAGTGCTGTCTGTTTCCAGTTTTCTTCGGGGAACAATGCCCGGTTGAGGGCCGTGTCGGCCAAGAAGCCTTCGCGAGTCATCGGCGGATAGCATTTCTTCCCGGCAACCGGCAATACATGGGTGATCATCTCCGGAATGTCGGCCGGGTCTGACAACAGCAGGACGACTTGTATCCCGCGCAGGCGGGGCAGTTGCCCGAGCATGTCGGCCAACAAATCCCTTGAAGGGGCATCCAGGCCGATGAACGGGTTGTCGAGGATTAATATTTCCGGGCGGCCCGACAGCACGCGGGCGATCAAGAATTTCCTGAGCTCCCCGCTCGACAGATTGATCAGCTTTTGGGGAAGCAGGTCTTCGATGCCGAAGACGCGCAAGAGCTCTTCCGGGTTTTCCGCCCCTTCCCGTCCCAACGTCTCGGCGACGGTCGGCACGTCGTCGGCCTCCGTGGCGTGCCAGCGTTGCTGGTAGTAGCTGTTCCGGCAACCGGCCAGCGAATAAATATCCTTGAAGGCGATGCTCCGGATGATATTGCCGGCGTTCCCTCCCTCGTGGCAGCGGACTTCCCCTTCGCGGAGAACGAACTTGCGCTGCAGCATGTCCGCGACCAGCGTCTTGCCGGCGCCGTTCGGACCGACAACGGCCCATTGCTCTCCTTCGCGGATGCACCATTCGACGGGCTCGGCGAAACGGAATTCCGGCAGCCGGGCGACGGCTTGGCGAATATGGATTATCTCTTTCCCCATCGCGGATTTCCCATGCGGGAATGATTTAACGGACACGGGTGCCTCCATGCCCGTTTATGTCGGATGCCTGCGTGATGATCACTTGCCTGACCCCGGCGTCGATGGCCCGGAAAGCGTTTTCCAGTTTAGGAATCATGCCGCCTTGGATGATGCCTCCGGCCACATACTTCCGGAAAGACTCCCGGTCTATTTCAGGGATGACGGTCTCATCGTCTTGCTCGTCCAGCAGGATGCCTTTCTTCTCAAAGCAGAAGACCAGCGTCACGTCGAAGTACCGGGCCAGGGCTTTGGCGGCTTCTCCGGCGATGGTGTCGGCGTTGGTGTTGAGCATGTGCCCCCGCCTGTCGTGCGTCAGCGGCGCCAGCACCGGGACGATTCCTTGGCCGACCAGCGAGGCCAGCGTCTCCGCGTCCACCTCCTTCACGTCGCCCACGAAGCCGTAATCCACCACTTCCACCGGGCGTTTCTCCGAGCGCACGATGTTCATGTCGGCCCCCGTCAGCCCCAGGGCGTTGACTTGCAAGGCCTGCAGTCCCGCCACGATGTTCTTGTTGACGAGGCCGCCGTAAACCATGATGGCCACTTTCAACATTTCCACATCCGTGACGCGCCGTCCGTCCACCATCCGGCTCTCGATGCCCAACCGGGAGGCGATTTGGGTGGCCGCCCGCCCGCCGCCATGCACCAGGACTTTGCGGCCTTCGATGGAAGCGAAGTCGCGCAGCAGCCGTTGCAACGTGTCGGGCGTTTCCACGATTTTGCCGCCCACCTTGACCAGTGTTAATTTCTCCATTGTGAAAATAATTTGAAAGATTTTTGGCCCAAAGGTAAGAAAAAAGAAAGAAATGCCTATATTTGCATCGTCATGCGGCAGTAGCTCAGTTGGTAGAGCATCAGCTTCCCAAGCTGAGGGTCGCGGGTTCGAGTCCCGTTTGCCGCTCTCCTTTGAAAAGCGGTTCAAATCGGAAGCCAAAAGATTTGAATCGCTTTTCTTTTTGATTTCCAC
>CAYRFT010000243.1:0-3472 GCA_964423585.1 uncultured Parabacteroides sp.
TATCTTGACAGCCCGTCCGGGAGATCAAAGGGAAGCTGCGGCTCCCGTTCCCGGCAAAGCCCTCGGAAGATCCTGTTCAGTGAAGTTTCCCTTCATCCGCATAACTATAATACCGGTTATCGGCAAGGATGAGATGATCTACCACCTGCATGTCCAGCAATTTGGCCGCCTGCTGGATGCGGCGGGTAAGCTGGTCGTCCGCCGGACTGGGGAGCAATGCGCCGGAAGGGTGATTATGGCAAAGCACCATGCCGGAGGCCAACTGCCCCAACGCCCCTTTCAAGAGGATCTTTATGTCGGCAACCGTTTCCGAAACGCCGCCCTGGCTCAACCTCACCTTGTCGATGACCCGGTTGGAGCGGTTCAAATAAGCCACCCAAAACTCTTCGTGCGGCAAATCGGCCAACAGAGGGGAAAACAAATCATAGACATCCCGGCTGCAAGTAATCTGCAAACGAACCGCGGGCCCGGCCTCCCGACGGCGGCGGCCTAATTCCAAAGCGGCAAGGATCGTCACCCCTTTGGCCACCCCGATTCCTTTGAAACCGGCAGTCAAATCGTTCAACGACAATTTGCCCAAAGCATGCAAATTATTATCCACGGCATTCAGGATGCGCTGGGAAAGCTGGATGGCCGATTCATCGCTGTTCCCGGAACCGATCAGGATGGCCAGCAGCTCGGCATTGCTTAACGAGGTTATTCCCCGGAGAAGGACTTTTTCGCGCGGGCGGTCATCTGCCGCCCAATCTTTGATGGTCAATTTTTTCATAGCTAAAAGGAGGGATGAAATCCCGGATAAAGGAGGAACGCCACGGCCGTCCGCTTTTCCGCCGCCGGTTTGTGGCGTCCCTCATGTTTCACATCAACGGACACGCCCCACGTAGGAACCGTCTTGCGTGTTCACTTCGATTATTTCACCCTCATTGATAAACAACGGGACACGGACTTCGGCGCCGGTTTCGACCGTGGCCGGTTTCAACGTGTTGGTAGCCGTGTCTCCTTTCACGCCCGGTTCCGTATAAGTAACCGTCAACTGCACCTTAACAGGCATGTCGGCATACAAGACCGTATCCGTAGAAGCATCCGATACCACATCCACTATTTCTCCTTCCTTCATGAAATCGACGCCGTTGATCAGTCCCTTGTCGATGATGATATCCTCAAACGTTTCCTGGTTCATGAAATGATAATGCTCGCCCTCGCAATACGTATATTGATAAGGACGACGTTCTACCCGCACATCTTCCAATTTTTCCCCGATGTTGAAGCGGCGTTCGATGACATAGCCTTTTACCACATCCTTCAAGGTGGTGCGCATGATCGTATTGCCTTTGCCCGGCTTTACATGCAAGAAATCCACGCAGAAATAAAGTTTGCCGTCAAGACGGATGCAAGTGCCTTTTTTAATGTCTTGTGAGTTAATCATAGTTGTTTCCTTTTATGTTATAATTATTTGCGATATGAATAGATACTGCAAAATTACGACTTTCCCCCAAATCTGCAAGAATCCGGGTTGCTTTCTCTCCTATTTTTCATAACTTTCGGACGCGAATTGCATGTTTTCACCTAAAAAGAATCGTTTATGGCAACCATTGACATCTTCGACACCGGTTATTTTCATGCCGACGGCGGTGCCATGTTCGGGGCAGTCCCCAAGACATCCTGGTCCCGGAAATATCCTTCCGACGAAAGCAACACGTGCATCCTTGCCATGCGCAGCCTGCTGGTCACGACCGAAAACCACCGCCGGATCCTGATCGACACGGGAGCCGGCTACAAACACCTGCGGCGGCTAAGCTATTACCGGTTCTTCGGATTGCGCGACCTGAAAGACGAGCTTTCCGCACGGGGCTTGCGGCCGGAAGACATCACGGATGTCGTATTGACGCACCTGCATTTCGACCATTGCGGCCACTGCACCCGAGAGGAAGACGGAAAGACGGCAATGACCTTCCCGAATGCCAGGCATTGGGCCGGCGGATGCCAATGGCATAACCTGCAACATCCCAACGCCCTGGAAAAAGAATCCTATTTCAAGGAAGACATGCAAGCCGTGGAGGAATCGGGGCAACTGCATCTGCTCTCTGAAGATGCCGAGCTTGCCCCCGGCGTGGTCCTGCGGCTCTTCGACGGGCATACACCGGGACAAATCGTGCCTTACATCCGGACTGCCGACGAAACGGTCGTCTTTGCGGGCGATGTCATCCCGCTTTTCGCCAGCATCTCGCCGGAATGGATTTCCGCCTACGACATGGCACCCCCGGTTTCATACGAAGAAAAATGCAGGCTGCTGGAGGAAGCCGCCTGCGAACGGCAACGCATCGTCTTCTGCCACGATGCCTATATCCGGGCTTCCCGTGTCAAAAAGACGGAAAGCGGGCTGTACCTGCCGATACGCGAAAGCATCCAAAGGACCGCCCTCGAAAGTTGAAATACGGTCTGAAACAAAAGCAGATTCCACCCGGCAGGGAAGCCGCCTTGGGGCTAATCATGCTTCCGGTTGCGGGGATGATGTTCCAATATCTCCCTCCGCAACGCCTCCCGGTCGATATGCGTATAGATTTCGGTCGTCGTTATGCTCTCATGCCCCAGCATCTCCTGGATAGCACGCAAATGGGCGCCGCCTTCCAGCAGATGCGTGGCGAAAGAATGGCGGAAAGTATGCGGGCTTACCCTCTTATGAATCCCCGCCAGCTCCGCATGCTGCTTGACCACATGGAAAACCATGACGCGGGTCAACGCCGCGCCCCGGCGGTTCAGGAACAGAATGTCTTCCGCCCCTTTTTTCACAGTCATCATGCCGCGATAATACAAATAATTGTCTATCTCCCGCAAGGCCGTTTGCGAAATCGGCACCAGACGCTGCTTGGACCCCTTCCCTTCCACCTTGATGAAGCCCTCCTCCGGATAAATGTCCGGGATCCGCAGGCCGGTCAATTCGGAGACACGCAGCCCGCAACTGTAAAGGACTTCCAGCATGGCCCGGTTGCGCTGCCCCTCCGGCGTGGAGAGGTCGATGGAATCCAGCATCCTGTCGATCTCCTGCACCGAAAGGACATCCGGCAACCTCGTCCCGATCTTCGGGAGCTCCAGCAATTCCGTCGGGTCCGATTCGATGTAACCGTCCAACAGCAAGAACTTGTAAAACGACTTGATTCCCGAAATGATCCGGGCCTGCGAACGCGCATGGATGCCGATATCCCGCAATTGCGCCACGAACTGCTGCAGGTCGTCGTAAGTGATTTTGCGGATATCCACCCCTTCCGACTCGGCAAAAAGGACCAGTTTATGCAAATCCGCCAGATAAGCCTCCACCGTATTCGCGGAAAGCGCCTTTTCCAAGCGCAGATAGCTCTTGTAACGCTGACAAATATTTTCTTTCCCTTGCATTTTCCCCTATTCCCCTAAGAAAACGGCAAGCAAAAATACGGAAAAGCACCTTTCCCGGCGGCAATCAAACGCGATAAAATAA
>CAYRFT010000244.1:0-3447 GCA_964423585.1 uncultured Parabacteroides sp.
GAATATACTTTCGTGCATCCTTGATTTTGCAGGGGCAAATGCACGGAATATCCCGTCCGCGATAAGAATTTAGAGCTATTTAAAACAAAATGTCAGATTAAACTGCTATTTTTGCCACATAAATTAATTGAATTATCATATACTTATTCCTCGTTGTTTATGAAAAAAGAAATCAAATTCAGTCTTGTTTACAGAGACATGTGGCAATCTTCAGGCAAATACCAGCCGAGGGCAGACCAATTGGCGCGCATTGCCCCGTTGATTGTGGAGATGGGGTGTTTTGCCCGCGTGGAAACGAACGGAGGCGCCTTCGAGCAAGTCAACTTGTTGTATGGCGAGAATCCCAACAAGGCGGTCCGCACCTTCACGAAACCTTTTAGAGAAGCGGGCATCCAGACGCACATGCTCGACCGCGGCCTGAACGCGCTGCGCATGTATCCTGTCCCGGCAGACGTGCGCCGGCTGATGTACCGGGTGAAGCACGCGCAGGGAGTGGATATCACACGTATTTTTTGCGGCTTGAACGAAGTGCGCAACATCATTCCTTCCATCCAGTATGCACTGGAGGCAGGAATGATTCCGCAGGCCACGCTTTGCATCACGCACTCGCCGGTGCATACGGTGGAGTATTACGCGGAGATAGCCGACCGGCTGATTGAGGCCGGGGCTCCCGAGATCTGCCTGAAAGACATGGCAGGCATCGGACGGCCGGCAATGTTGGGACGGCTGACGAAGGCCATCAAGGACAAACATCCGGACATACTCATCCAGTATCACGGGCACAGCGGGCCGGGATTGTCAATGGCTTCTATCCTGGAAGTGTGCGAGAACGGCGCCGACATTATCGACGTGGCCATGGAACCGCTCTCGTGGGGAAAGGTGCATCCGGATGTAATCTCCGTGCAGGCCATGCTGAAAGACGCGGGATTCCGGGTGCCGGAGATCAACATGTCCGCCTACATGAAAGCCCGTTCGACGACGCAGGAATTCATTGACGATTTCCTGGGCTACTTCATGGACCCGACCAACAAGCATACGTCTTCCCTGCTGCTGAAGTGCGGGTTGCCGGGCGGAATGATGGGCTCCATGATGGCCGACCTGAAGGGCGTGCACTCGGGCATCAACCTCATCCTGAAGAACCAGGGCAAGCCTGCCATGAGCATCGACGACTTGCTGGTGATGCTGTTCGACGAAGTGGAATATGTCTGGCCGAAGGTAGGTTATCCTCCTTTGGTGACTCCGTTCAGCCAGTATGTGAAGAATTTGGCGTTGATGAACGTGATGTCCCAAATAAGAGGGGAAGGGCGATGGACCATGATCGACGACAACACGTGGGGCATGATCCTCGGCAAGAGCGGCCGCCTGCCCGGGAAGCTGGACCCCGAAATCGTGGAGCTTGCCCAAAAGAACAACCGCGAATTTACCGAGGCCGACCCGCAATCCTACTATCCCGACCAACTGGATGCTTACCGCAAGGAGATGGAGGAAAACGGCTGGGACGCAGGCGAGGACGAAGAGGAACTGTTCGAACTGGCCATGCACGACCGCCAGTACCGCGACTACAAGTCGGGCATCGCCAAGAAACGCTTCGAAGCGGACCTGCAACGCGCCAAGGAGACTGCCTTGCTGGGCAAGGGATTCTCGGAAGAAGACGTGAAGCAACTGAAACGCGCCAAGGCCGTCCCCATCGCGGCTCCGGTGCAGGGGCGCGTGATTTGGGAGATAGACGTGGTGTCGCCCTCCATGCCGCCCGAGGTAGGACGCAAGTACAAGCCGGACGATACTTTCTGCTACATCACCACGGCGTGGGAAACGCATGAAAGAATAACGGCCAACTTCAGCGGACGCATCATCGAGGTATGCGCCAAGCAGGGTGCCTTGGTGAACAAAGGAGAAGTGCTGGCCTACATGGAACGGAGCGAAGACTGACAGGGAAACACGGCCTCCCGCCTGACGACAGCCGCAGATGACAACCGCCATCCGCGGCTGTCTTCGCATCATGCCATTTATTGGAAAAAGTAGCGGAATATATCGTTCCCGTTGGCATAGAGCAGCAAGGCAAACAGGAGGAACATCCCCGTCATCTGCGCATATTCCAAGAACTTGTCGCTCGGCTTCCGGCGGGTGATGACTTCATAAAGCAAGAAAAGGACATGCCCTCCGTCCAATGCCGGGATGGGCAGGATGTTCATGAAGGCCAGGATGACAGACAGCCACGCCGTCCGTTCCCAGAACAGCTCCCAGTCCCAGACGGGAGGGAACAAGCCCCCGATCGAACCGAAACCGCCGATGCTGGAAGCCCCTTCTTTCGTGAAGACATATTTCATGTCGCTCGTATAGCCTTTCAACGTGCGCACCCCCTTGGCGATGCCGGCCGGGAAAGACGCGAAGAAACCGCACCTGACCGTCACCGTGCCGAACAGTTCGGCCGGAGATTTCACGGTCACGCCTATTTTCCCCAGCGAATCGACCTGCACGGCCAGCGTGTCCAACGCGCCATCCCGATAAAAGCCCACGGCAATCTCCCGGTTTTTGCTGGCGGCCAGGCAGGCGGCCACGTCCGAGAAAGCCGGGGTCGCCTGCCCGTTGACCGAGACGATGCTGTCGCCCGCCTGCATGCCGGCAACGACCGCCGGAGCGTCCGCCCCGCCCAATTCTTTTACCACCATCGGGAAGCGGAGGGCGGCAAACCCTTTCTTGTCACGCAACAGCCGCTGCATCATGTCTTCCGGAATCGGAATCACCGTCTCCGCCCCGTCGCGCAACACCGTCACGCTCCGGGCTTCCACCACGCGGCGCAGGCAATCCTCATCCAGGCGGTCCAGGGCCAGCGAGTCGGCCTTCAGGAGGATATCTCCATCCGCGAAGCCCGCATTCTTGAACGTCTCGCTGTAATCCAGGCCCATTTTCATGTTCCGGAGCGGCATGTACGTGTCGCCCCACGCAAAGAGGACCATGGAATAAATGAAGATGGCCAGCAGGAAATTGAACAACACGCCGCCCACCATGATCAGCAGGCGCGGCCCCGCCGGCTTGGAACGGAACTCATACGGCTCCGGGGGCCGGGCGAGGGCTTCCGTGTCCATGCTCTCGTCCACCATGCCGGATATCTTGCAATAACCGCCCAAAGGCAGCCACCCCACCCCGTATTCCGTCTCGCTGCCCTTCGGCTTGAACTTGAACAAGGAAAACCACGGGTCAAAGAACAGGTAAAACTTCTCTACCCGCACCTTGAAAACACGGGCGAAAAAGAAGTGCCCGCATTCATGCACCAAAACCAGCAAAGAAATGCTCAACATGAACTGGAAGGCCTTAATCAAAAATGTTTCCATCAGACTTTATCTTATATTGATGTGTTTTCTTGCGGACAAACGTACAAAAAAATCGCAATCCAAACGAAAATTCTTCTCGTTTTTCATTTATCGCCCTACGACGATGCTTCTTCTG
>CAYRFT010000245.1:0-3443 GCA_964423585.1 uncultured Parabacteroides sp.
CAGAAAGAGCACAAAATCCTGCCGCCGCACCCCTTACGGGAGGCTTTGGCGATTTAAATTCGCAATATTCCGCTTCCCGTTTGGCTTTGCCATTAAAAGTTTTTATTATCTTTGCGCCCACAAAATGCTAATACAACAGCTTAATTAAAAATTATTATTTCAAATGGCAACAAAAATTAGGTTACAAAGACGCGGTCGTAAAGGTTATGCTTTTTATCAGATCGTAGTTGCAGACAGCAGGGCTCCACGGGATGGACGATTTATTGAAAGGATAGGTTCTTATAATCCGAACACTAATCCTGCTACAGTAGATTTGAACTTCGATAGGGCTTTGTATTGGCTGCTGGTGGGGGCCCAGCCGACAGACACGACGCGCAACATCCTTTCCCGCGAGGGCGTTTTCTTGAAGAAACACTTGCTGGGAGGCGTGAAGAAAGGCGCGTTCGACGAGGCTGCGGCCGAAGAAAAGTTCCAGGCTTGGAAACAGAGCAAGAATGCTTCTCTCGAAGCTATCAAGAGGAAAGACTCTGAAAAGGCCAAGGCCGCCAAGGCTGTCCGGCTGGAAGCTGAAAAGGAAGCAAACAAGGCGAAGGCCGAAGCGGTGGCCCGGAAAAAGGCTGAAAAGGCGGCTGCCGAAGCTGCAAAACAGGCGGAAGCGGCTGAAACGGCGGCCGGGGAGACGGCGGCCGGAGGCGGGGAATGACGGAATGGGCCGGATATCTGCGATGCGATTCCGGCGGGCCCTGCAAATCCAACCGGCGTTGCTTCGACGAGTTTGGCAGAGTGATGCCGGCGACTTGCCTCTACCGGCCGGTAGGGGCAATTTCTATTAAAGCCATGCGCGGTGTGCGGCGCGGTGCCGCCAGGGTGCTTGTCCGTGGGACGCTCCAAGCGCGGGCAATATTGGGTCTTGCCGTCCGGCTCTCCTGATAGAAAAAGCACGGCGGAAGTATTGTTTATTAAAAAATAAGATTATCTTTGCACCGCGATCCGAGAAAATCGCGGCAGTCAATCCGGAAGTTTGGGTGAGTGGCTGAAACCAACAGTTTGCTAAACTGTCGTACAGGTTTAACTGTACCGGGGGTTCGAATCCCCCAACTTCCGCGGCGGGATGGCCCATAAGACACGATGCTTCCCGTTTTCCCTACCATTTATAATTGAATCCCAGGCTCAACAGCTCGTTGATTTGCAGGTAATGCTTGTAGTCTTCTTTCCGCGTCACGCCGTCGTCATAGCGCGTGTTGATCGTGAAGTTTGATGAAAAGAAGCGGCTCCAGGCAAAGGTGAAGCGGTTTTCCCATTCGCCCTCGATGCGCGAATATGACGTGTTGTAATAAAAGCGGGAATACCAGCTCATGCTTTTGTTGAATTGGAAATTCAGTGTCGCGTTGATAGTCATACCGAACTGATGCTGCTTGGTTTTATACTCGTCCGTCCCTTCTTCCTTTTTGAAATGGCGGCTCAGGTCGATCTCGTCGTCAATCGTCTTCTTGAACGTGTACGCCAGCGCACCGATGTTGACATTAAAGGCCAACGACTTGTTTTTCTTTTTGAAAGTCTTGTTCAGGTCGTATTTCATACCGAGGCTGGCATTTATGCTGAAAGGAGCCAGGAAACCGGCCAGCTTCAAGTCCGAGTTTTCGGCGTAGCTGCTCAGCAACTGGGTCTTGAACTCCGAGTCGATGGTATAATACCACTTCGCGAAAGCCAGGAAACCGATGTTCGTGTGGATACGGAACACGTCGTCGCTCACCTTGAAAGTGCGCAAGGTATCGTTGGGTGCCGTATATACATTATTCTTTATCTCCAGTTCGTTTGCGATCTTGACCTTCCCCCGGTTGTAATCATATTTGAAGTATTCCCGGTTATTCAGGTTCAGGGAGCTGCTTCCGCCTTTGTGCCAGTTCGGGGAGATGTGGTTCTGCGCCACCTGCAAGGAGCTCTCGAAATGGGAAGTCCAGTAACGCCGCTCGGGGATGAACTTCGCCGGTGCCGAGACATCTTCAAACGTGACATCCTTGGTGACGAGCAAAGGATAATCCTCCGTGATCCCTTTCTCGATGACATCGGCCTTTACGGCATCTTGCGGCAAAGAAGCCAGCGTGTAACGGAAATATGCCGGATAGTGCGTCTCCACATACCGGTGCGCGCTGTCGGCACTCGCCCGGGACATGAAATAATCCTTGAAAGCCCGGATGGTGTCGTTGGGCATCAACAGGGCCGGCTTGTATTTGGGCTCCAAAGCCTTTGTGTCGTAAAAGACCAGGTTGTCGGGCAGATAATCCCCTTTGAACAGGATCGGCATGAACAAAGGATTCACGATGATCGTGTCGCGGAACGTCACCTCCGGGCCGAACTGGTTGGAACGGTCATGGAAGTTCGCCACCAACCAAGCCGCCTCGGGAGAGATCTTCATCTCGTCTTTTGTCAACAGCTTGCGCAAACGTTCATTCAAGGGGAGAGGCGGCCGGTATTCCGCATTCGATTCTTCCAGGCGGCTTCTTATATCCGGCAAATCACGTGCATCGACAGTCACGGACGTATCTTGCAAACCGCCCATATCGGCTTCCGGCGCGTTCACGACAGGAACAAAGGTGATCGTGTCCTGGGCCCATAAACATCCTGCCAAGCCTGAACACCATAGCATAAATAGGATAACAACTCTTTTCATCTTCTTAAAAAAACACTGTCAAGTCTGCTGGTTTGCAAAGGTAGGCATATTACAGGAATTACCCAGTACTCTTTCCAAGATTTAGAAATATTATTATTCCGGGACGAACGGCAGGGATGCCTCTGCATATAAAAGAATTTTTGTATTTCAATCAAAAAGCGTATCTTTGCGCATCCCGCTGTTGGGACAAAACATAAAACAACCTTTCTATGAGAAAAAAGAGCGTATTTATCAATCCGTTTGTGGATCGGGGTTTCAAGATCCTGTTCGGCCAGAAGGAGAGCAAGGAACTGTTGATTGAATTGTTGAACGATTTGCTGGAGGGCGAACGCCACATCGAGGACCTGTCCTATATGGACAAGGAGAACCCGGGCAAGACGATAGACGGCCGGGGAGTCATCTTCGATCTGAAGTGCGTGGACAAGGACGGCACGATTTTCATCATCGAGCTGCAGAATGCGCCCCAGCCTTATTTTTATGAGCGCGGGCTTTATTATCTTTGCCGCATCGTGGCGGATCAGGGGGAGCCCGGGTCGCTGTGGGAGTACCGGATGTATCCGGTCTATGGGGTGTTCATCCTGAACTTCCGTTCCGGCCGGACGGACAAGGTCCGCACCGACATCATCCTGGCGGACCGGGAGACCGGCCGCCAGATGAGCAACGTCTTCCGTGAGATCTTCATCGAGATGCCGTTGTTCGAGAAGTCGGAATCGGAGTGCGAGACCCCGTTGGATTATTGGTTATATAATTTGAAGCACATGGAACAACTGGA
>CAYRFT010000246.1:0-3440 GCA_964423585.1 uncultured Parabacteroides sp.
CCTTCTGATCGGTTTCGCAATAGGGCACGGACCGTTTGGCCCTGCATTTCGGGCGGTGAAATCAGAAATGTTGCCTAACTGCAAGAATTTTTATATGTTTGTAACCGCAAAAAGAAAAGAACAAAAATAATCAGAGGTATGGAAAAGAGTATCGTTTTGCTGACAGGACTGCTGCTGTCGCTCCCGGCCGCGGCACAGACGAAGGTGGTGAAGGCCAACGCAGTCAAGGCCAATGACTATGGAGTGGCTTATTCGTTGCCAAAAACGGAACTGGTCGTCGATGCGGAAGTGACCAAAGTGGCTTGTAAGGCGGGGCCGTATTATCAATATGCCGAGAAATACCTGGGCATAAAGGAGGTGATTGCGGAGGACGAAGTATATTACGAATTGGGCAAGGTGAAGCTGGTAAACCGGGGAGTCCCCGACAAGGACAATATGTATAAGGTGTCGTTCAAGCCGGAAACGGTGGCCCCGTATGCTTACCTGACGGAAGACGGCCTGCTGTGCTCCATCAATGCCGAGTATGCGCCGGATTCGACTGACGGGGACGACCGTCCTGCCAAAAAGGCGAAGAAGACCGTGGCCGTCGAGTCCGTTCTCTCGGAAGAATTGCTGATGGCGGGTTCGACTGCCAAGCAGGCCGAATTGGCGGCGAAGCAGATCTACCATATCCGGGAAAGCCGGATGAACATCCTGACAGGCGAGGCCGACAACCTGCCGCCCGACGGGCAGGCCATGCAGTTGGTGATTGAAGAACTGGAAGCGCAGGAGCAGGCGTTGACGGATCTGTTCGTGGGCGTGATGACCCGGACGACGGAACACTATGAGGTGGCGGTTGAACCGGCCGACGACCTGGAGAAGGAAGTCATATTCCGCTTCTCGAGGCATTTGGGCGTGGTAGATGCCGACGACCTGGGAGGCCAGCCTGTCTATATGAATCTGAAAGCCATCGAACGGGCCCCGCAACTGGATCCCAAGGAGGCCGAGAAGAAAGAGAAGAGCTTGAAGGGCATCGTGTATAATGTGCCGGGAAAAGCCGGCATCGAAATCTTTACCGGCCGTAAGTCTTTGTACAAAGGGGAAGCCCAGATTACGCAGTTCGGCACGCGGGAGGCCTTGGCCCCGGTGATGTTTGAAGACAAGAAAGCGCCGGTAAAAGTTTATTTCTATCCGGAAACGGGCGCGCTCAAGCAGATAATCCAATAATTTATTAACCAATATAACCAGTACTTTTATGTTTGAAGGACAACCAAAAGGATTGTATGCGCTGGCCGTGGCCAATACGGGAGAACGTTTTGGCTATTATACCATGCTCGCGGTATTCGTATTGTTTTTGCAGGCGAACTTTGGCTTTTCGGCGGGAACTGCCGGCTTGATCTATGCCATTTTCTTGGGTTTCGTTTATTTCCTGCCCTTGTTCGGAGGGATGTTGGCCGACAAGTTCGGGTTCGGGAAGATGGTGACCATCGGCATCACCATCATGTTTTTCGGTTATTTGTTATTAGCTATTCCGTTGGGGACAGGCATGCCTGCCATTGCCGCCATGGGCGGCGCGCTGGCGTTGATCTGCGCGGGGACAGGGCTCTTCAAGGGGAACTTGCAGGTGCTGGTCGGCAATTTATATGACGAGGCCCGCTTTTCCGACAAGCGCGATTCAGGCTTCCAGACCTTTTACATGGCCATCAATATAGGAGCCATGTTCGCTCCCACGGCGGCCATCAAAATGATGGAGTGGGCGCAGGATTCGTTGGGCATGAGCGAAGCCGATTCTTATCATCTTGCCTTTGCCGTGGCTTGTGCTTCCTTGATTTTTTCCATGGCCGTTTATTATCTCTTTCGTGGGACATTCAGGCATGCAGACCGCAACTCGGCCGCTGCTTCTTCGGGTTCTTCCGCGGAAGAATTGAGCCCGGCTGCCACGAAGGAGCGCATCGTGTGCCTTTGCCTGGTCTTTGCCGTGGTGATTTTCTTCTGGATGGCGTTCCACCAGAATGGTTCCACGCTGACTTATTTTGCCCGCGACTATACGGCTACCACATCGACAGGAGTTGCCAGCATGGCTTTCGACGTGATTAATCTTGTATTCGGCATCCTCATCGTGTACGGTTTATTCGGTTTGTTCCAAAGCAAGACAGGAAAGGGGAAAGCCATTTCGGCCGTCGTTATCCTCGCTGCCGTCGCGGGATTGGTTTATAAGTACAATGGCCTGCCGGACGTGACAAGTGTCAGTGCTCCGATCTTCCAGCATTTCAATGCCAGTTTCGTGGTGGCGTTGACACCGGTCTCCATTGCGTTGTTTGGGATGTTGGCCAAAAAAGGGAAAGAGCCTTCTGCCCCGTTGAAGATAGGATTAGGCATGCTTGTCGCCGCCGTCGCCTATCTTATAATGACGGTCGGCTCCATCGGCCTTCCTGTCCCGGCATTCGATGCGGCCGGTCAGCCGCAGCACATGGCCGATGTCACTCCGAATCTGCTGATCACTACTTATTTCATCCTGACATTTGCCGAATTGCTGCTTTCTCCCATCGGCATCTCGTTCGTGTCCAAGGTGGCTCCTCCCAAATATGCGGGCATGATGATGGGCGGTTGGTTCGTTTCGACAGCCATCGGGAACTTGCTGGTCAGCATTCCGGCATTGATGTGGGGTACTACCTTGACGGTTGTTTGGGGCGTACTGGTTACGATCTGCTTGGTGGCGGCCTTGTTCATTTTCGTCATATTGAAACGGTTGGAGAAAGTGGCCAAGTAAGGTATGCGGGAGTCGAGGGAGGCCGTGGTTGTTGCGTGGCAATGTTCAAGCCGTGTTCCTCCCTGCGGCCCTCCAAGGAATGATTCGCAGGACTGCATGCAGGGTGAAATTATCGGGGTAGCGCCTCCTTCGCGTGAGAAGACTTCCCCATGCACGAAAAATCACGCACGGAAACCGCCAAACTTGTGCAATTCCGTGCGTGATTTCTTTTACAAACTGCCGACATCCTCTCTTGTGGAGCTGGAGAGATTCGAACTCTCGTCCAAACGAGGAACCAATCTGCTTTCTACATGTTTATCTTCGCCTTCGATTGTCGGGAACAAGCAAGACCGAAGCCACCCACTTGAACCTTATCCTCTTGAATTTCGCCTGACGCCCAAGGCGTGCATCAGGCTATCTCCGATATTGCTGCACCACCGGATCGGAACGCTTCGGAGCAACAGCATCCGGGTGATGTCTCGTCCCCACAACTTTTGCGGGGATTAAGCTACAATCTACTATTCTTCGATCAAGCAGCGAGAGCGTAATTGTTTTCGCCAGTTAATTGTTCGCCGTCTGAGATTTAAGTGCTATCCGGCCACGCACTACATGCTTACAAACCGCTTCTGCCCGTTGTCAAAACCGGTCAGCCCCTTTTTCAATAAAT
Organism: uncultured Parabacteroides sp.; assembly: GCA_964423585.1. Classification (GTDB taxonomy): domain Bacteria; phylum Bacteroidota; class Bacteroidia; order Bacteroidales; family Tannerellaceae; genus Parabacteroides. Next base: position 3,396 of record CAYRFT010000246.1, read on the forward strand.
TCGCTCGGCAAAATTAGGCATTTATTTCTTATTTGCAAATAGCCG
>CAYRFT010000247.1:0-3439 GCA_964423585.1 uncultured Parabacteroides sp.
TTTACGCATGAAAAAAGCTTGTTTCTTCCTTTGGACATGCCGTCGCCGGTTGAAACAAGCTTGTTTTATCCCCCGGGCAAGGCTGCCGCGGGCTTCGTCCCCTTCCGGGGCCGGAAAGGGGAGGGGTTTTCCCGTCACTTCGGCTTTCCGCCTTCCTCCGGCTTCCCGTCGTCCTCCGGCGCGTCGTATTCGCCGGGCAGGCGCAGCGTGAAGAGCGCGGCCTCGATGCGCCGGATGTAATTCCGCTTGTCGGTTTCAGGCGCGTAAACGAAACCTTCCGCCACCACCACCCGCTGGTTCTTCTCGTCGAGCCTCGTGTGCGAGACGAAGGGCCCTCCCATCATGTCGCCCACCATTTTCCACAGCCCGCGCATGACGCCGCAATATTTCCCCTCCAATTCTATCGGCGAATAGTCCACGTCGAGGTATTTCGTCTCCGTCGCCATGTACGAGCCGGGGAAAGAGCCGGGCAGATTTGCCTTCAGCATCGAGTCGCGCATGGCTACGAGGTATCCCGCAGTGAAAGTATTGGGGTCGGTGTAGGGAAAAGTATAGACCACCACGTCCATGCGCCCGGTGCTGGCGTTGTTCGTCGCCCAGAAGAAGTCGGCCGTGTCTTTGTAATAGACGATTTCCTCCGGCACGTTCAGCGCCAGCCGGTGGTTCTTCTTCAACACCCCCATGACCGTCGAGCTGTACGTCTTTTCCAGCTGCCTGACGGCCCTCGACATCTCCTCTTTCACGAAGATTTCCGTCAGCCGCCCCGGGTATTGCCGCGTGTAATCGGCGATCAATTCCGGCGAGGGGGCTTTCAGCGTCAGCACCAGCTGGCCGGAGGCCCAGCAGTCCTTTTCTTCCGACAGGGAGACCTTGGTATAGATGTCCGGGTCGATATCGACAATCAGGATGTTGCGCACATACTTCAGCAGGCCGTTGAAGTCCTTCGGCTGCGAATAGGAGACCTTTATGCTCGGTTCGGCCTGGGGCAGCCCCGCGACGGGGGCCTCCAGTTGCCCGTTGACGGCCTCTCCGGCGGGGCCGTCCCAATAATCTTTTTCCATGACAACCACCGCTTCGTAGGCAAATCCCGTGGCGCGCGTGACGACGGGGCCGGAATTACAGGCTGCCAACATCATCCCTGCCGCGAGGAGGGACAAGCCACATGCAATCTTTTCCATCTTCATTTTTCAATTATGCTAATAGGTTATGAGATTCTGTTGTTATGGGATTTTGTCCTTTTTTTTGCCGTCGATAACATGCCGCAGGCCGCGAAGATGTCCTCCCCGCGCGAGGCCCGTATCGTGCAGGTCACGCCCCGCCTCTCCAGGATGTCCCGGAAGGCTTCCATCCTGTCCGCCTCCGCCGCCTGCAAGGGGACGCCGGGGATCGCATGGAAGCGGATCAGGTTCACGCGGCAGGGGATGCCTTTCAGCAGTCCCGCGAGGGCCCCGGCGTGGCGGGGGCTGTCGTTCCGCCCCTTGAACACGATGTATTCGAACGAGACCCTCCGCTGGCGGCTGAAATCATACTGCCGGACCAAGTCGAGGATCCCGTGCATCGGGAAGGCCTTCTCGGCCGGCATCAGCGACAGCCGTTCCGCGGGGTAAGGCGAATGCAGGCTCACGGCCAGATGGCAGTCGCTCTCCTCCAAGAAGCGTTTCAGGCCCTTGGCGCCGATTGTCGAGACGGTGATCCGCCTCGGGCTCCAGCCATAGCCGTAGGGAGCCGTCAGTATCTCCAGTGCCTTGAACAGCTCGCCGGCGTTGTCGAGCGGCTCTCCCATCCCCATGAACACCAGGTTGGTCAGGCCGTCGTGCTCCGGCAACGCCTGTATCTGGTTCAAGATCTCGTTGGCGGAAAGGTCCTTCGTGAAGCCCTGCTTGCCGGTCATGCAGAACAGGCAGTTCATCTTGCAGCCTACCTGGGAGGAAACGCAGAGCGTCGCCCGCCCCTCCGCCGGGATATATACCGATTCCACGAAGTTGCCCGGCCCCGCGGGGTACAGGTACTTGACCGTCCCGTCAGCCGACTTCCGCGAACCGGCCGGCGGGACTATCCCCACGTCATACGACCTGGCTATCCGTTCCCGCTTCGCCGCGGCGATGTTGGTCATCTCCTCCACGCCGGAAATGCGCTTCTTGTACAGCCAGTCCGCCATCTGCCCCGCCGCGAACGCCGGGAGGCCGGCTTCGGCGGCCACCGCCTTCAGCTCGTCCAAAGTCATTCCCGACAAACGTTTCTTTTCGTCCATGTGCAATCTGTGAATTATAAGTCCGGCGATAGTGCCGTTTGCAGACACAAAGTTATGGAATTATTTCGTATGCCCTGCGATTTTCGGGAAGCCTTTTGATGCCCCGGCGGCGAAAGGGGCGCGGACTGTTAAACTATATCAAATCGGGGACGGATGGCATAAATTCCCTAATTTTGCGGGACGAATGAGAATAGACAGAACCCTTTTAAGATTCCGAAGCATGGAGACCTCCCGCTTACTTTCCCTCATCATCCCCGTTTACGACCGTCCGGGCGAGGCGGAAGAATTACTGGACAGCCTTGCAAGGCAAAGCGAACACAATTTTGAAGTCATCATTGTCGAAGACGGTTCCCGGATTCCCTGCGAATCAGTCGCGGACCGCTTCAAAGGGCGGCTGGATCTCTCCTACTACGCCATTCCGAACGGCGGACCGGGAAATGCCCGCAATTACGGGGCGAAGCGGAGCAAAGGGGACTATATCGTCGTATTGGATTCCGACTGCATCCTTCCGCCCGGTTACATCCGTGCCGTGAACAGCGCGCTGCAAGAGACGGGAGCCGACGCCTTCGGGGGACCCGACCGCGCTTCGGAAAACTTCACCCCCGTGCAGAAAGCCATCGACTACGCCATGACCTCCTTCTTCACGACCGGCGGCATACGGGGAGGGAAAAGGAAGATGGACAAATTCCATCCGCGCAGCTTCAACATGGGAATCCGGAAAGAGGCCTACGACGCGCTCGGCGGCTTCTCCCCCATGCGTTTCGGCGAAGACATAGACTTCAGCATCCGGCTGTTCAAGGCCGGTTACAAGGTCTGCCTGTTCCCGCAGGCATGGGTCTATCACAAACGGCGCACCGACTGGCGGAAGTTTTTCAGGCAGGTATATAACTCCGGCATCGCGCGGATCAACCTCTACAAGATGTACCCCGATTCGCTGAAGGCCGTGCATCTGCTCCCCTCCCTCTTCACGGCCGGCACGCTGCTGCTGCTTGCCGCAAGCGTCGTCTGTGCCTGGAGCCTGCTCCCCGTCGGACTTTTCTGCCTGCTCGTCTTTTCCGACGCGGCGTTGCGTTACAGGAGCCTCCGCATCGGTCTCCTGTCTGTCGCCGCCTCTTTCATCCAGCTCTTCGGGTATGGCTGCGGCTTCCTCCATGCCGTCTGGCGGAGGCTCGTACTGAAAAGGGGGGC
>CAYRFT010000248.1:0-3383 GCA_964423585.1 uncultured Parabacteroides sp.
GGTTTTCCCTCCGGCAGGCCGGACAATTTCCTTGCTTGCGGAATCGAGGACCTCCGTCGCCGTGAATATCTGCTGGCCGTTGTCGAATTGCAGGATCAGGCCGTCAAGCCCGCTGGCTATCGGTTCGTCTTTGACCGGGACATGGGGCGAGTACCATGCCGTGGTCTTGCCGTCGGGGGAGACCGCTTTCAGGCATTCGAAGCCCAGTATTTCCTTTTTCTCGCCTTCCACCACCGAGAATCCGGCGGACTGCAGGCTGTCGATGACGATGAAGTCCTTGCCGAAGGCCTGCGTCTTGTCAAGGACGATGCCCTCGGCGTGATTCTTGTACGTGTAGTTCTGGGCCTGGGCCGCGGCGGCGGCGTTGACATCTATGGTCTGCCCCATGAAAGAAATCTCCTGCTTGCCCTCTCCGGGTACCAGGCGGAACTCGCTCTCGTCGCCTTTGAGGATCAACCGGTAGGTCATCACCACATCCTTGTAGGCTGCGGCGAGGCTGCCGCGCATCTCCTCCGCCAGGCCGGCATCGGCGAAAAGTTGCGGCGAGGCCGTATTGTAAACGGCCTGGTAGGTCACTGTCAGCTCTTGGGCTGAAATCACGGACATCTGCAAAGTCATTGACAATGCCAAAATTGCTTTTTTCATGCTTCTTTCTTTTTAAAAGGTTTGTACTATTGTTATTTGAATTGTTTTGCCGTTAATATTTGAAAGATATGCCCACCATGACATGCCCGGGCATGTACCAGGTGAGGCTGTTGACGGAATAGTAAGTCGAGCTGCTGCCCGTCATCTGCCTGCGCTCCTTCAGGTGCGCCACGTCCGTCCCGTTGAGTTCCAGCATGATGTTTCCGGACAATTCATAGCGGAACTCGAAGCCGTAATACATGTTCTTCGCATGGGCATGGTTCATGCCGTATGTGCTCAGCCTCGCGTCAACGCCGGCGTAAACCTTGCCGTCCTGCCAGGAAAGCTGTCCTGTGAGGTCGTTCGTGGTGAGCCGGTTGGATGCGGGCACTCCCGTATGGGCATGGTTGGAAATCTGCCATTTCAAGTCGCCGTTGAACCCTTTTTTGCAGAAGGTGACGAGCTGGAGCATCAGCATGAGGCTGTTCGATGCCGCATTGTAGGGCGTTCCGTCATAGTACATGGGCGTGTACGAATGGTTGTAGTTGACGTTGCAGCGGGCATTCAAGGGGAAGCCAAGGAATTTGTATTCCGCCGACGACATGAGCGCAAACGACCTCCCGCGGGAACCCTGCCTCTTCTCCGTCCTGCTGACATAGCCCTCCTGGCAATAGTTGTTGACGATGGGGTCTTTCACCTCTTCATAAGATGCCATGTTCATGATGTTCAGTCCCACGTATTGCAACGAAAGCAGATGGGACAGCGAGACCTTGTGCGAGGGGGAAAACAGTTTGCCGGCGCGGCTGCACTCCACCTGGTTGTATGATTTCAGCCACTGCCCGTCTATGAAGTTGCCGACGGCATTCTTTTTCTTGCCGTATTCGTAGTCCGCCATCAGGTAGTGGAAGGGCGTGAACTGGTATTTTACCTGCAACACGGGAGACAGGAAGCCGGTATTTTCCTGCGCGAAGTCCCGCCTGATGTCGGTGGAGGCATGATAGAATACATAACGCAGCCCCAGCGAGAAGTTCAAGTCCCCCCTGTCCTTGCCGAATGTCGCGCCGCCCTGGAAGGTGGCATAGTCGATCCGCGAATCATTGTCGTAAACGGAGGTCGAATCCGCTTGCCTGTGCCGTGTCGTGAAATGCTGCCTGTCTTCTTCTCCCTTCAAGGCCAGCCGCAGGTAATGGCTGCCGGATATCCTGTGGAGATAGAAAAGCTGTGCCGCATACACGTCGTTCCTGTCCTTGTGGCCGGATTCGTATGAATCGTCGAGGCGCAACGATGGCGGGAAGTAACCGGGTGTCGATTCGAAGGCGGACTGTTCTCTGTACCGGCTTGCGGACTGTTCCAATGAAAGGTTGAGGACATTCTTTCCCAGGCGCTTTGCCAGAAGCAGGCTGTTTTTCGCATACAGCGTCTTCGGTGTCGTTTGGAATGCAATGTCATTTTTACCCATCACGTTGTTCCCGCTCCCTTTGTCTTGTGCCGCCAGCAGCATGTTGCCGGAGTAGATGATGTTGAAATCCTTGTCGGGCATATAGGCCAGTTTGACGTTCAGCAGGCCGTTGTGCTGGCGGCTGTTTTCTTTCGCCTCTTCCGTGTAGTCCAGCCCGGAAAGATAGCTGTAGCCGTTCTCCTTGCGGGAACGGTGGTGGTCGTACCCGTAAATGCCGTTGACCGACAATTTGATCTCCGGGACGGGATTTGACGTGAAGTTCAACGAGGCCATGCTGTTTTCCCGCCGGGCGATGTCCCTCCGGCTGTCGGTGAATGCCGAATACGTGTCCATCTTTTTGGAAAGTTCGTCCATCGGGTTCCCGCCGCTCAGCAGGTTGCCGACACCTCCGCTGAACTGCATGATGTCCTGGAACGTAAGCAGGCGGTTGCCCGTGTTGTTGGATGCCATGATGCCCGACAGCATCGATTTCTTGCCGATGTAAAGCGAAGAATTGCGGGCGTCATATTTGTTCAGCACTCCCCCGCGCCCTTCCATTTCCCCTGTCACGCGGTTCTTCGACTTGTCGTCCATGCCCACGTTCAGCACGGTCTCGTTTGTGGTCTTGAAGCCCTCGTATATGTTGTACTCGGAGTAGTTGTCTATGATTTCCACTTTCCTCACTCCGTCCGCCGACAGGTTTTCCAAGGGTATCGAGGTGTTGCCTTGAAACAAGTCTTGCCCTTCCAGCAATACGCGGTTCACGTGTTTGCCGTTGGCCGTGATTGATTTTGAGTTCTCGTCCACGATGACGTTCGGCAACCGGTCGAGCACCTCTTTCAGGTTGCGTTCGCTGCCCGAAGTGAAGCGGTCCACGATATACGTCGTCGTGTCGCCGCTGACGGAAGTGCCGTTTGAAACGACAACCACCTCTTTGAGCCGTATGCTTCCGCTGATGCACAAGTCGGCCGTTATATGCGCGTCGTTCCACATCATGATCTTCTTTGCCGGCGAGTTGCACCCGAACATGGCCGCCCTGACGAGGAAACTTCCTTTCGGGACGCGCCCGAAGCGGTAAAAGCCCCCGTCGTCCGTCACTGCCATTTGGATGACGCTGCTGTCCCTCTGTTGGAGCAGATATACAGGCACGGCGGCAAGGGCGTTCAGGTCTTCATCAAAGACCTTTCCGCTCACCGTCCCCTGCCCGGAGGCAGGCCGGCACAAGCAAAAAGAAACGATAGCCAAGAATACAAATCTCATGGGTTCGGATATTTATTTTTTTTGCCTACTCGTAACGCTTTTCGGCTTCCGCTTCCCGGGG
>CAYRFT010000249.1:0-3365 GCA_964423585.1 uncultured Parabacteroides sp.
TCTTGCAAAGATAGTGCTCTTCCCGGTCCAATGAGTCTCATCGGTCCGGTCGGAGTGCTCTTCCCGGCTCAATGAGTCTCATCGGTCCGGTCGGAGTGCTCTTCCCGGTCCAATGAGTCTCATCGGCCCGGTCGGAGAGCTTTTCCCGGCCCAATGAGTCTCATCGGTCCAGTCGGAGTGCTTTTTTTGTTTCAATGAGTCTCATTGGACCAATCGGAGCACTTTTTTTGTTTCAATGAGTCTCATCGGAGCAATCGGAGTGCTCTTTTTGTTTCAATGAGTCTCATTGGACCAATCGGAGCACTCTTTTTTGCCTTATTTGAGATGGAGCTTGTCCTTGATGGCCTGGGGAAGCGCGTCTTTGTGGACGACGATATTCATCGTCTTGTATTTTACGAAGTTTTCAGAGACATACCAGATGCCTTTGTATTTGCTGTCTGTCCCCCACGAGTTCTTGATCATATAAAACTTCTTCCCTGTCTGGTCCTTGGCGATGCCGTAAATCTGCATGCCGTGGTCGTCGGTCGTCTCGTAGTTGTCGTAAGCTTTCTGGCGCATCTCCTGCGTTATTTCCAGCTCCTTGCAAGGTTTCTCCATCATCTTTTTGATTTCGGCATCCTTTTCAGACGAGCTCAGGCCCAGCCAGCGGTCTTGGTCGGAGCCGCTGCGTTCCATGGATTCGATATCCGGGACGATGCCGATTCCGTTGCGGGTGAATCCCTTTTCGCTGACATCGGCGCCCCACGCGATCGTGTACCCGGTGTTGATTGCGTTCTCGAACACCTGCATCAGCTCGTCGATCGGCAGGTTGAACGAAGCGGCCCACCGCCAGTTGTCTTCCACTTCGATGGCAAACTCGGTGTAGAACGGGTGATGCGTGTAAGAAGTCAGGGAAACATAGTCGTCCGGATTGATGCCCAGCTCTTCGGCGAAGCTCTTCGGCGTGTATTCTTTCCCGTTGTAAGAGAATTTCTCCGGGGCTGCGCCCAAGTAAGCGTCGATGATGCCGTCGAAGCCGCGCTTCCAGGCGGTGGATAACTTCCGGTTCGGGTTCTTGACGATCTCGTCCAAATAAGCGCGGGAGGCCTTTTCCAGCTCGTTGTGGACGTGCATGTCCTCGCCATACTGCAAACCGTTCATGACCGATTCCGGGACGATGCCGTAATCCTTCCATGCCTGCAGGACATCTTCGAACGAGCCGCCCTGCGCGTAGTTCAGCTCGCCATGCAGACGGACGAATTTCTCGGCCTTGTCCTTGTAGTTCTTGCTTACGATAAACATTTCAGACAAGTCATATTCGCCTTTGTCCATGCGCAACAACTCCGATTCCAGGAAACCCAGCGTGGAAAAGCACCAGCACGTGCCCGTGCGGTTCTGGTTTTTCACCGGCGTTATCTTCAGTTCTTTTACGGTTGTGAACACATAACCTTCGTCTTCCGTCTTCTTTTTATCCTTGTTATCCTCGGCGGAAACAGACGAAAACGCAAATGCCAGCATCAACGCTGGTACATAAAATTTCTTCATGATATGATGAGTATTAAATTAAACAAATCCGGTGGCAAATATACGAATTTGTGTGGATCATACAATCTTATTTTTTACATTTGCGGTTGCATTACAGACATGATCATTATTTATTCACCTTAAAACACACCAAATTATTATGAAAAGAAGGAATTTCATTACAGGTTCTCTTTTGCTGGGAGCAGGCCTGCCTTTGGGATTGACTACGACTTCGTGCGGCGGCTCTTCGTCGGGAGATGCCGCGTCCCCGGCGGCCCCGCAATTCACCCCCGAAGAATTGGGGATGTTCTCATTCGTTGACGTGGCGCCGGATGGCAAACCTCTGAAAGCGGCTTTGATTGGCAACGGGGACCGTGGCACGGGCGCGGCCTGCCAGTTCCTGGAAGCCGGTCCGAACGTCTCGATCATTGCCTTGGCCGACATCTTCAAAGACAGGCAAGACGCTTGCCGCAAGGTATTGAAGGAAAAGTACAACAACGATGTCCCCGACGAGAACTGCTTTCTCGGCTTCGACGCTTATGAGAAGGTATTGGCCATGCCGGAAATAGACGTTGTCCTGCTTTGCACGCCTACCCACTTCCGGCCGGAGCAGTTCAAAGCCGCCGTGGAAGCAAAGAAACACATCTTCATGGAAAAGCCTTGCGCGGTCGATCCCTCCGGCATCCGCACTGTCATCGCTGCGGCAAAAGTGGCCGAGGCTGCCGGACTGACGGTCGTTACCGGCAATCAGCGCCGCCATCGCCGCGATTATTGGGAAGCATACGTGAACGTGAAGAACGGCATGATTGGCGACATTGTGGCCACTTCGGCCCATTGGGACCAGGGCGCGTGGTGGAACAAGAAAAAACGCCCCGAATGGAGCGACATGGAATATTGCATCCGCAACTGGTTCAACATCAAATGGCTCAGCGGGGACCATATCCTGGACCAGGCCGTGCATAATATCGACATCGTCACTTGGTTCATGGGCGAACATCCGCAATCCGCCACCGGCTTCGGCGGACGCGCGCGCCGCCTGACGGGGGACATTTACGACAACTTTGCCTGTGATTACACGTATGCCGGCAACAAGCGGATGCTCTGCACCGCCCGCCAGATTGACGGTTGCGAAGGGAATGTTTCCGAACGCATCATCGGCACGAAAGGCGTCGCTTTGCTCTCCGATAATGACACCATTCACTTCGAGGATTTCCAAGGGAATACCATTTGGCAATATGATTATGAAGCCAAGCCGGTCAAGAACCCGTACAACCAGGAGCATGTCCATCTGGTGGAATCCATCCGGCTGGACAAGAAAATCAACCAAGCCCTTGATTTGGCTTATTCCACCCAAGTGGCCATCCTCGGGCGGGAGGCCGCCTATACGGGCAACCGGATCACATGGGATGAAATCATGGCTTCTACCCTCCGTTACGGCCCGACGGAATACGCGCTCGGACCGTTGCCCGATTATCATGAAGGGGAGGCTCCCCGTCCGGGAAAAGATCCGTCAGCCCCGATGTGATTGCAGGGCAGGCAACAGCGGGAGGATGGCTGAAAAGGTCATCCTCCTTTTGTTTATGCAACAAGCCATCTTGTGCAGCATAGCACAAGGTATCTGTACAGTACAGCACAAGATAATTGTGCAACATAGCACAAGGAGCATTTGCAAGATAGCACAAGATGTTTGTACAATATAGCACAAGATAGTTGTGCAGCATAGCACAAGGTGGTTGTGCAACATTGCACAAGGTGTATGTACAGTATAGCACAAGGTGCGTGTGGCTGTGCGCAAAGGGCGGCTACTTGATGCCGCCCTCTTCCAGTAGCCCCAACTTCCTCTCCTATGAGGCAGCTTTCAT
>CAYRFT010000250.1:0-3325 GCA_964423585.1 uncultured Parabacteroides sp.
GGTTGACCCTGCAGCCCTGCAAGATTGCCGGTGCCTGTATTAGTTTTTTTTGCAGACTTGCACTATCTTTGTCCGGCTAAACAACGAAAAAATGAATCGACTAAAGACCGTCATACTTACGTGCGCGCTCGGCTTCGCCGGCCTCTCCGCCTCCGGGCAAGACAGAACGTTTCAACACACCATCGGACAAGGAGAAACCGTATATGCGATCGCGACCATGTATGGTGTCAGCACGGAAGCCATCTATAAGTTAAATCCGGGAAGCAAAGAGGGCATCAAAGCCGGGAAGGTGCTGCTGATTCCCCAGAGAGAAATTCCCGCTTCCGGGGGCGACACGGTAACTTACACCTTCCATACCATCGAGCCGAAGGAAACCCTTTACGCCGTTTCCATGAAATACAAGGTCCCGGCGCAACATATCCTGCAAGCCAACCCCGGCCTTTCCGTGAAGACTTTCCAGAAAGGGCGCACCATACGCATCCCTGTCCCTTCCCGGGAAAACAGCCAAACCCTCCAAGCAGGAGACACGCCGCAGCCGGAAGAGACACCCGCCGAAACGACCTATACCATCCGGAAAAAAGAAACCATGTACAGCCTCTGCCGGAAATTCAAAGTCTCCAGCTACGAGCTCATCAAACTGAATCCCCGGCTAAAGGACGGGGTAAAAGCCGGAATGGAAATAAAAGTGCCCGTCAAGGAAGGCATGGCTCCCGGCGGGACCGGGGACCAAGTCCCGACAGAAACATCCGCCGGGTCGGAAACGGAGGTGAACGCATTGCTGGCGACACCCAAAAACACCCGGGCGATGAACCAGCTCAAAGTGGCTTTGCTGTTGCCGTTCAGCCCGGACAAAAAAAACTCCGCATCGTCCCGCTTCATCGAATATTACGAAGGCATGCTGCTGGCCGTCGATAGCCTGCAGAACCAAGGCCTCTCGTTGGATTTGTCGGTTTACGACACAGGAGAAGGGACAAAGCGTATTTCGGAAATCCTTACCGGAAGGACTTTGCCCAACGCCGACCTGATCATCGGCGCCGTCCAGAACGACCAAATCAAGATGCTGGCCGACTTCGCCAAAGAACACCGTATCAAATACGTCATCCCTTTCACGTCAAAGAACGACGATGTCCTGTCAAACAATTTTGTCTTCCAGGTGAACACCCCGCATTCCTATCTGTACTCGAAGGCGGCCGAACGCGGGCGCAAACTGCTTGCCCACGACAACATCGTCTTCGTCAGGACTCCCGACAAAGAAGAGAAAATGCCGTTCATCAAGGCCCTGCAAGAAGAATTGAAAGACCACAAGATCCCGTTCAAGGAGATTGACTACAGCGGGGAAACTTTCGCGCAGGACCTGGATTCCCTTTACATGGTGGATCAAACCCGCAACGTGATCATCCCGACCTCGTCGTCCCTGGAAGCCTTGCAGAAAATCAAGACCCCGCTACGGGTGCTGGCCGAAACGCAAACCGATTATACCGTCTCATTGTTCGGTTATCCGGAATGGCAGACCTATGTGCGGGAAGCGCTCGACGACTTCTATGCCCTCGACACCTATATTTATACCAACTTTTATGCAGACAACCTGTCAAAACCGATGCACGACTTCTACAACAAGTTCAAGACCTGGTACAGCAAGGACTTGATCAACACCTATCCCAAATATGGCATCCTCGGATTCGACACAGGAATGTTTTTCTTCGGGGCCATGAAGAAATACGGGGTTGACTTCGAGGAAGCCCTCGACGACATACATTACCCGAGCATCCAGACAGGCTTCGATTTCCACCGTGTCAACAACTGGGGAGGTTTCATCAACACTCAAATCTTTATTGTCCATTATAATAAGGATTTCACCGTAACGCGCGAATAACACAAGAAGAGATGACAAGGTATTTGCTCATAACCGCCTCTTTGCTGCTCTTTTCGATCGGCAGCGGGCAAGCACAGGCCAACTCGTTCAAACAGGAACTGGCCGTGGGGGTCTCGTTCGGCATGGACTTTTCTTCGGTTTCCTTCTCCCCGAAAGTCAACCAGAAGATGAAACAGGGCTACCAGGGAGGCGCGACGATCCGCTGGATTACGGAGAACCACCTGGGGCTTCAGGCCGAACTGAATTTCGAGCAGCAAGGCTGGAAAGAAGAATTTGAAGAACAGCCGGAATACGAATACAGCCGGACGATCAATTACGTGGAACTCCCGTTCCTGACCCACATCTATTTCGGAAGCAGGCGGTTCAAGTTCATCTTCAACTTGGGCCCGAAAATCGGCTTTGCCTTTGGCGAAAGCACGAAAAGCAACCTCGACGGGGCCGAGCCCAACCGCAACAACATGCAACACGACATGCCCGTCGAAAAGAAATTCGACTGGGGGCTTTGCGGCGGGCCCGGACTGGAATTATCCACCGGCATCGGCCATTTCCTGCTTGAAGGCCGGTACTATTACGCATTGGGCGACATTTACAACAGCCAGAAGAAAGATCCGTTCGCCCGCTCGGCCAACCAGACGATCGGGGTCAAGCTCACCTACCTGTTCCCCCTTTGGCCCTGAACGGCCGCTACCCCTTGAGCAAGTCCGGACGGAGGCGGGCCGTCCGCTCCTGGGCCTGCTGCAAACGCCATTCTTCTATCTTGCGCTGATGCCCCGACAACAAGACATCGGGCACCTTCCACCCTTTGTATTCCGCCGGGCGTGTATAAACGGGAGGAGCCAGCAGGTTGTCCTGGAACGAATCCGACAAGGCGCTCTGCCCGTCCCCTATCGCATCCGGGATCAGGCGCACCACCGCGTCCGTGATGACGGCCGCTGCCAGTTCGCCCCCGGTCAACACATAATCGCCCACCGAGATTTCCTTTGTAATCAGGTGTTCGCGGATCCTGTAATCTATGCCTTTGTAATGGCCGCACAGGATGATCAGGTTGCCCAACAGCGACATCCGGTTTGCCATCGGCTGGTTGAAAGTCTCCCCGTCCGGCGAAGTATAAATCACTTCATCATACGTCCGTTCCTCCTTCAACGCGGAGATCGCCCGGTCGATCGGCTCGATTTGCAGCACCATCCCGGCTTCTCCGCCAAAGGGATAATCATCCACCCTGCGCCATCGGTTGGTGGTATAATCCCTCAAGTTGTGCAGATGGATTTCGACCAGGCCTTTGTCCCGGGCGCGCTTCACGATGGAGCAGTTCACCATGCCTTCTATCATTTCCGGCAACACTGTCAAGATATCTATACGCATATATGTCCACTCATTTCAATCCTTCAACCGGCAAAGATAAGAGTTCCGTCTGAATTCATGTCCAAGCCGCACGGCAAAACGCGAGCCCGG
>CAYRFT010000251.1:0-3303 GCA_964423585.1 uncultured Parabacteroides sp.
GAAAGAGTGCTATCGACGGGCTTCGACGGAGCTTTTTTCTGCCCGCCGATTTGCCATTATATGATCCTTTTTAAGTATTTTTGCAAGCCAAGCCCTTTTAAGGGCGAATGGGAAGTCCCGGAAAGGGAATTTCGCATTCAACGGTATCAAGATAAAAGAAACAGAGACGATGTATATCAATGCGACAGGTTTTTATATACCCGGGACGCGGGTGGATAACCGACATTTCGAGGAGTTGAACGGCCTGACCGGCGAATGGATCGAGCAACGCACAGGGATCCGCACCCGTTCGGTCGCCAAGCCGGAAGAAAACGTGAACACCATGAGCATGGAGGCCGTCCGGAACGCCTTGCCCCGGCTGCCCTACGGCATTGCGGGCGTGGACCTTGTCATCTCCGCTTCCTATTCCCCATACGACACGGTGGCGACGGCGGCGCACAACGCCCAATTCGAATTCAACATCACAAACGCGAAAGCCCTGTACCTTTCCTCCGCCTGCTCCTCGTTCATCAACGCCCTGGAGGTGGCGGAAGGCTATTTCGCCATGGGGAAAGCCGGCAAGGCCCTCGTCCTGGGGGCGGACAAGAACTCGGCTTATTGGAACGAGACCGACCCGAAGGCAGGCCATCTGTGGGGAGATGCCGCGGCGGCCTTCTTCCTTTCCAAAGAGCGGGTCTCGGAAACGGATGCCGAAATCATCGAGATATACACGCAGGGACTGGGCTACCTGCCGAAAGCGCCCGAGGCCGTGCATCTGCGCCCGCGCGACGGAGGCATCCAGATGTCCGACGGGCGCGACGTGTTCCTGCAGGCCTGCACCTACATGCCCAAAAACGTATTGTACCTGCTGGAAAAGAACGGATACACGCTGGACGACCTGAGCTATTTCATCGGCCACCAGGCAAACATGCGCATCTTGAACAATATCGTCAGGCAATTGAACCTGCCGGAAGAAAAATTCCTGCACAACATCGAGGAGCTGGGGAACACGGGGTCTGTCAGCTCGGCCTTGGCGTATGCGCAGAACGCGCATAGGTTCAAGAAAAACGACCTGATAGCCTTGACCGTCTTCGGCGGCGGTTATTCCACGGGAGCTTGTTTGATCAAATGTTAATCTATAAAAGACAAAAGGAATATGAAACTATTGGAAAGTAAAGTGGCCCTCATCACGGGAGCCGCCCGCGGCATCGGCAAGGCGGTGGCTTTGAAATTCGCTTCGGAAGGGGCGGACATCGCGTTCACGGATCTGGCAATCGACGAGAATGCCCTGGCGACGCAAAGGGAATTGGAATCTTTCGGCGTCAAGGCCAAAGGGTATGCGTCCAACGCGGCCGACTTCGAGGAGACCCACCGGACGGTGGCCGAAGTCGCAAAAGACTTCGGGCGTATCGACATCCTGGTGAACAACGCGGGCATCACCAAAGACGGCCTGATGATGCGCATGAGCGAAGGGCAGTGGGATGCCGTCCTGAATGTCAACCTGAAATCCGCGTTCAACTTTATCCATGCCTGCACTCCTTTCATGATGAAACAGCGTTCGGGCAGCATCATCAACATGGCTTCGGTGGTGGGCGTGCACGGGAACGCCGGGCAATGCAACTATTCGGCCTCCAAAGCCGGCATGATCGGCCTGGCCAAATCCATCGCGCAAGAGTTAGGCTCCCGCGGCATCCGCGCCAACGCCATCGCCCCGGGCTTTATCATTACGGACATGACAGCCGCCCTGTCTGAAGAAATCCGTCAGGAATGGTGCAAGAAGATTCCCTTGCGCCGCGGCGGCACTCCCGAAGACGTTGCCAACATCGCCGCCTTCCTTGCCTCCGACATGTCGTCTTACGTGTCGGGTCAGGTCATACAGGTCGATGGCGGCATGAACATGTAAGACAAATGGGCGACGGCAACCGGCAGGCGGGACTTCCCGGACCGGTTGCCGTCGCCCGTATCCGTAATCGACAGATGGAAGTCATCTACGAAGACAATCACATCATAGCCGTAAACAAGACCTGCCGGGAAATCGTGCAAGGCGACAAGACCGGCGATGCCCCTCTCTCCGAACTGCTGAAAGGCTGGCTGAAAGAAAAGTACGGCAAGCCGGGGAATGTGTTCGTCGGCGTCACCCACCGCGTGGACCGTCCGGCAAGCGGTGTCGTCGTCTTTGCCAAGACGGGGAAGGCCCTCGCCCGCTTGAACGAGATGTTCCGCGCAGGGGCTGTCAGGAAAACCTACTGGGCCATCGTGAAAAACCGTCCGCCAAAGGAGGAAGACGAGCTGGTAGGCTGGCTGGTACGGAACGAGAAGCAGAACAAGAGCCATGCCTACGACAGCGAACGTCCCGGCGCGAAGAAGGCGGTCATGCGTTACCGGCTGCTGGCCCGGTCCGAGAAATACTATTTACTGGAGATCGATTTGAAGACGGGCCGCCATCACCAGATACGGTGCCAGTTGGCCAAAGCGGGATGCCCCATCAAAGGGGACCTCAAATACGGATTCGACCGTTCCAATCCCGACGGCGGCATCTGTTTGCATGCCCGCAGCGTCTCGTTCGTCCACCCGGTGTCGAAAAAGAATGTCGAAATCATCGCCCCCGTGCCGCCCGGCAACTTGTGGAAGGCCCTCACGGAGAAGATATGAACTCCCGCCGGCATCCCGCATGCTCCCCGCCATGCCCGCCGTTCCCCTGCGGGTTTTCTTCCGTCAGCGGTCCAACGAAAGCGTGACGGTCACGTCGCCGTCGCCCAAGGCGGATTTCAGTTCCCTGCCGGTAACGTTGTCTATTTTCCCCAAGCGGGTGAAGTTCCACGAATTGGTCGCATAATAGATGACCAGATATTTCCCCTGGTAGAGGATGATGTCTCCGGGTCCGGTCGTCGTCTGCCTGTCGTTGCGCGGGAGGTTGGTTCCCAACGGCCCCACCTTCTCCATGTCGCCGTAGTCTTCCATCTCCACGGTGACATCGCCACCGGCGAGCAGCTTTTTCAAGGCCTCGGCGGAAGAGTTGTCCGCCAGCGTCGCGGTGAATGTCCTGCCGCCTTTGACGGCCAGTTTGATAGTGTTACTTTCCATATACGTCATATTTTGGTTGTAAGAAACTTTCTGCCGTGCGCCTGAATCCGTGAGAAAAACGGATAGCATCAGGAAAATGATATAGAGTCCGCCCATGGTCATTGTGGTTTTACCGGGAGGCAAAGATACGGCGGGACAGGGCCTGCGGGACAACCATTATCCCCTGTGTTTGTAACCATTTTACGGAAACGGCGGCCGGGCGGGCTTGCAGGCACTTCCCTCGTGTCATCCTTTTGCGTG
>CAYRFT010000252.1:0-3279 GCA_964423585.1 uncultured Parabacteroides sp.
AGCACTGTCCGAGTACTCCGACGGCACTTTTTTTCCAGAATGAGCACCGTCGGAGACCCTTGTCGGGAACTTTAAAGCCGGTTTCTCCCAATAATTATGAAATATATTTGCGGATTTTCAAATTTTTTATAACTTTGTGGACGCATTCGCAAACATTCAAAATACAAATGACGGCATGGCATTACAAGTTGGAGACAAAGCCCCTGAAGTATTGGGTACGGACCAGAACGGCAACGAAATAAAGACAAGCGATTTTGCCGGCAGGAAGCTGGTCCTGTATTTCTACCCGAAAGACAACACGCCGGGCTGCACGGCCGAGGCATGCAGCCTGCGCGACGGTTACGAAGCCTTGAAGGCGGCCGGATACGAGGTCGTGGGCGTCAGCAAAGACAGTGCCGGGTCGCATCAAGGATTCATCAGCAGGCAGAACCTGCCTTTCAGCCTCATCGCCGACACGGAAACGACCCTGCAGCAGGCGTTTGGCGCGTGGGCCGAAAAGAAGATGTACGGGAGAGCGTATATGGGGACCCTCCGCATGACCTTTGTCATCGGCGAAAACGGAGTGATCGAGCGGGTCATGGGACCGAAGGAAGTAAAGGCCAAGGACCATGCGAACCAGATTTTAGGAAAATGACATCAAAACCTATAACCAATTAATTTAAACAATCTATTTTATGGAAAAAGAGAACAATTTATTTAAGGAGAAAGCAGAAGGGACAAAACCTGCCGTGAACGCGGACAAACTGAAAGCGTTGCGTGCCGCTATGGAAAAGATAGAGAAGAATTACGGGAAAGGCTCTATCATGAAACTGGGCGATGAAAACATCGAAAACATAGACGTGATCCATACGGGTTCCATCGCGTTGGATGCCGCATTGGGAGTGGGCGGTTATCCCAAAGGGCGCATCATTGAAATTTACGGGCCGGAATCGTCGGGCAAAACGACGCTGGCGATACATGCGATCGCGGAAGCGCAGAAATCCGGCGGCATTGCGGCCTTCATCGACGCGGAACATGCCTTCGACCGCTTCTATGCCGAAAAGCTGGGCGTGGATGTGGAAAACCTTTGGATCTCGCAGCCCGACAGCGGCGAGCAAGCCTTGGAAATCGCGGAACAACTGATTCGCTCGTCCGCGGTGGATATCGTCGTGATAGACTCCGTGGCGGCGCTGACTCCCAAAGCGGAACTGGAAGGCGACATGGGCGACAGCAAAATGGGCTTGCAGGCCCGCCTGATGTCGCAGGCACTGCGCAAACTGACGGCGGCAATCAACAAGACGAACACGACTTGCATCTTCATCAACCAGCTGCGCGACAAGATCGGCGTGGTGTACGGAAGTCCCGAAACGACAACGGGAGGCAATGCCTTGAAGTTCTACGCATCCGTCCGCTTGGATATCCGCCGCCTCGGGCAATTGAAAGACGGCGACGAGGTAAAAGGGAACCAAGTCCGCGTAAAGGTGGTGAAGAACAAGGTGGCTCCTCCTTTCCGGAAGGCGGAATTCGATATCATGTTCGGAAGAGGCATTTCCCGTTCGGGCGAAATCATCGACCTGGGCAGCGATCTGGGCATCATCAAGAAAAGCGGTTCGTGGTACAGTTACAAGGATGCCAAACTGGGGCAAGGCCGCGATGCCGCCAAGCAATGCGTCGCCGACAATCCGGAACTGGCCGAAGAACTGGCCCAGTTGATATTCCAGGCGTTGAAAGGATAAGTAGCATTCGCGTGTTCATGAAAAGTTGGCAAATGGGCAACCCGGTTGATTCATTTGCCAATTTGCTTGTTGAAAGATGACAGACACGTCCCCCGCAGCCATGACCCCGAAAGAAACCTATCGGCAGTTGTGCCGGCAAGAAAAGTCCATTCCCGTCTTCTCGCGGGACTGGTGGCTGGATGCCGTGTGCGGTGAAGGCCTTTGGGATGTCTTGCTCGTTTATGGCAAGCAAGGGAGGGTCGAGGCGGCAATGCCGGTTTATATGCCGCGTAAAGGCTATGTCGTCATGCCTCCCTACACCCAGACCATGGGGCCGTGGATGGCGGCGGCTTCTCCCGATGCCAAATATGCCGGGCTGCTGGGGAAGAGGCAGGCCGCCCTGGGGGAATTGGCTTCCCGGCTGGGAAATCTGCATTTGTTCCGGCAGAACTTTTCATGGACCGTCACGGACTGGCTGCCCTTTTACTGGCAAGGTTTCAGGCAGACCACCCGCTATACCTACCTGCTGGGCGGGTTGCATGATTCTTCCCTCCTTTGGGAAAACATGGGCAGCAATATCCGCCGGAACATCATCAAGGCTGAAAAGAAATACAAGATCAGCGTCCGCAGGAACGTCCCGGCAGACGAGTTTGTCCGGATCCAGAGGCTGACTTTCCAACGCCAGCGGTTGGCCGTCCCCAAGGGGGAAAACGTGTTGCGCCGGCTGATAGAGGTCAGCCGAAGGCGAAACCAGGGGGACATCTGGGGAGGATATGACGAAGACGGACGGCTGCATGCCGCCGTGTTCATCGTCTGGCAGGAAAGCTCGGCCTATTACCTGGCTGGCGGGGGCGACCCAGGGCTCAGGCATTCGGGCGCGCACAGCCTGGTCATGTGGAAAGCCATCCGCGAAGTGGCCGCGTTCACGGACAACCTCGACTTTGAAGGCTCCATGATTCCGGGGGTGGAGCGTTTCTTCCGTGAATTCGGGGCGCGGCAAACGCCTTATTTCGCCGTCAGCAAAGGAAATCTGAACCTATGGAAGCGGCTTTTGATCCGCCTGGGGAAAGCCCGTCGGCAACCCCTCCCGCCGCTTGGGGAAGCTGTCCATGACGATTATTTTAAACTTCATTGACTTTGAATGCTTGTCAGTCGGGCTGACAGAGGAATTTTTAACAAGGGACATCCCGTCAACAACCGTTCCCGGCTTGCCGGAGGGGCAGGACAGGCCGAAATCACCTGTTTTCGTCCGTCTGTCAACAAAAAACATCCCGGCGATGGGGAAAACAAGGCTCCCGTCCGGTGGCATTTTCTTGGGAATCCCTCCCGTAGGAGAATTTTGCCAATTATCGTATTTCCTGACTTCGTCACTCAAAAATATGCAAATTCCAATTGCTTAATAATCAAATATTAACAACTTTGCATACCCTAACTTTGGGGTACACAAGGTTCTTTTGATATGTTGTAAAGAAAAAGAAGAACCGTTTAGGCAGTACAAGTGTAGTTGTAGCCGGGAAGATAAAAGGAAGCTATCGTGAGCTTATAACGATAGGCATCTCCTGACTTCGTCAATGCGTACCAAAAA
>CAYRFT010000253.1:0-3268 GCA_964423585.1 uncultured Parabacteroides sp.
TGGGACAGAAAATCGGGCCTTGCAAGGGTATTTTCCGGCAATCGTCGTATCTTTGCCGGGCACGGCGCATGGAGGGATGCGCTTTATTCCGATTTCAACCAACGGGTCAAACGAAAGGAAACATAGATATGAAAGAGAAAAGAGATTTGTATGCCGAGGCCGCCTCGTTTTTGGCGGATTGCATGTCCGGGAAGCCGGAAACCGCCGTCATTTTGGGGAGCGGGTTGGGTTCGCTGGCCGATGCCGTCGAAAATCCCGAGATAGTCCCCTACGGACGGATTCCGCACTTCGTGCGCTCCACGGCCGCGGGCCACAAGGGGAATTTCATCTGCGGGAAATTGGGAGGCAAGCCTGTCCTGGCCATGCAGGGGCGCTTCCATTATTACGAGGGCTACAGCATGGAGCAAGTGACGTTCCCCGTCCGCGTGATGAAGCTTTTGGGCATCAAGAACCTCCTTGTCTCGAATGCGGCCGGGGGAATCAACGCGGATTTCAAGATAGGCGACCTGATGATCATACGCGACCACATCAACATGATGCCTAATCCCCTGGTCGGGCCTAACAAGGAGGCGTTCGGCACGCGGTTCCCGGACATGACACGGGCATACGACAGGGATTTCATCCGCCTGATGAAAGACATTGCGGCCGAGAAGCGGATCGCGTTGAAGGAAGGCGTGTATGTCGGCCTCACGGGGCCGTCGTATGAAACGCCTGCCGAATATGCGTTCTACGGGAAAGCCGGCGGCGATGCCATCGGGATGAGCACCGTGCCCGAGGTGATCGTCGCCCGCCATTGCGGCATCCGGGTGTTCGGCATGTCGGTCATCACCAACGAGGGCTATCATTTCGCCGATGATTTCGTGAACGACGCCGGCGAGGTGATCGAAGCCGCCGGCCGGGCCGCGGAACGCATGACGGCCTTGTTCTCCGAACTGGTCGCCCGCATCTGATGCCGCAGTCCCGGCGGCGGGCGGGGCTCCTTTTCCGGGGGCGCGGTTCGCACGCTTTTATCGGCCACAACAAAATCTTTTGCCATGGATGATATCAGTTTCGGCAAGTTATACACGCAGTACTACAAGCGTTCGTTCCTGTTCGCCAAGTCCTACGTGCGCGATGACATGGCGGCCGAGGATATTGCCTCGGAGGCCCTGCTGCAATTGTGGGAGACCATGAAGGCGAAGCCGGTAAACAACCTGTTGGCGTTGCTGACGACCATCTTGAAGAACAAGGCCCTGAATTACCTGAAACGCCGGGAGACGGAATGGAAAGCCATGGAAGACATCTCGGAGAAACAGCTGCGGGACATCTCTTACCGGCTGGCGACCTTGCAGGCCTGCGACCCGGAGGAGATGTATTCTTCCGACATAATCCGGATACTGGAGAAAACATTGGCATCGTTTTCCGAACAGACGCGCCGGATCTTCATCATGAACAAATACGAGCAGATGCAGGTGAAGGAAATAGCCGCGCTCCTGCACCTATCCCCCAAAAGCGTGGAATATCACCTCACGAAATCCATGAAGGCCCTTCGCATTGCCTTGAAAGATTATTTGCCCCTGTTCTGGTGGTTCCTGTGAACGGTCCGGGACAGGCAAGGCGGCCGGAAGGCCTGTCTCTCGATTTTTTCTTGAAACTCGAAAAAAAGCGGACTTTCCGTTTAGGGATTTTCCATGCAGGATTGTCATATAAGGAAACGGGGAAAAAGAGATGGACTACGAACTGTTGCAAAGATATGTGGAAGGAAGGGTGACGGCAAAGGAAGCGGAACAAGTCGTCGATTGGCTGGATGCGGACGAGGCGCATGTGAAGGAGTTCATGGCCTTGCACAAGACATTCGACATCTCCGTGATGAACCGGCCGGCCTACCGGGCATTCCGGCGGCGCGCAAGGCGGACGAAGCTCCTTTCGACGATAGGGATGGAGCTGGCCAAGATTGCCGCCGCGATTTTGCTGGTGGCAGGCATCCAGCATGGATGGCATTCCGCGCATCCCGCAAAAGAGGATGCCGAGGGGCAGCCTCCCTGCCAGACCTTGTACGTGCCGGCCGGACAACGGGCGGAGCTGGTTTTGCCGGATAGCACGAAAGTATGGCTGAACGCCCATTCCAAATTGGTTTATCCGCTTTCTTTCCGGAAAGACACCCGTTCCGTGGAGCTGTCGGGAGAAGCTTATTTTGAAGTCCGCCGGAAGGAGAAAATACCTTTTGTCGTAAAGACATCAAAAGTAAACGTGAAGGTGATGGGGACGGAATTCAATGTTTCCGCCTACGAGGAAGAGGCAGGCTTCGAGGTGGCCTTGCTGAAAGGGAGCGTCTTGCTGGAATCATCGAAGCTGCGGGAATCTCATCCCATGAAGCCGGGAGAGTTGGTTTATTTCAAAGACGGGCAATATCATTCGGGCGTGATACGGCATCCGGATTATTTCAAATGGAAAGAAGGCCTTCTCTGTTTTCAGAACGAACCGATCTCGGAAATCATGGACAAGCTGTCCTTGTATTTCGACGTGAAGATACGGCATCGCGGCCAATCCTTTTTGAAGGAGCACTATACGGGAAAGTTCCGAAGCAAGGACGGCGTGGAGCAGGTGCTGAAAGTTTTGCAGATGGAACATCATTTCCGCTATGCGAAAGATATCGAACAGAATGTAATAACCATAAAATAAAATGCCTATGGAGAGATGAAAGAATAAAAAAACGAAGAAGCCGGAATCATGCTGCCACATGACCCCGGCCGAAAAAAAGTCAGTATCCTGACACTAACGAGAATTAATCGAATACTAACTAATTAATTGCAACAAAATTATGAATAAAAAGTTGATCAAGGCGTCAAACGCCTTGTCGTTAACCGAATTTAAACACATTTTTAGAGTGATGAGGTTATCTTCCTTATTGGGGGGGGGTAATATGTGTGTCTTCGCTCTTTGCCATGAGTGCAAATTCACAAAACCTGCACGTAACCGTCCATGTCAGCCAAAAGCAGGCGAAAGAAGTCATCAGGCAAATCGAAGAACAGACCGATTATCTGTTTGTCTATAATCACGACAAGGTAAATCTGGACAATGCCGTGACGATCCAGGCAAACGACAAAACGGTCGCTGAAGTGTTAAACCAATTGTTTGCCGGGACAAACATCGTTTATGCCATGCAAGGGAGCAACATCCTGCTGATGCATAAAGATGCGGTGGCGCAACAAACAGGTAAAGTTGTTTCCGGGACGGTCGTGGATGCCGCGGGCGTGCCCGTCATCGGGGCGAATGTCGTTGTCAAAGG
>CAYRFT010000254.1:0-3254 GCA_964423585.1 uncultured Parabacteroides sp.
GAGCGGAAGACGGGACTCGAACCCGCGACCCTAACCTTGGCAAGGTTATGCTCTACCAACTGAGCTACTTTCGCAATTTCCGGCATGGCGGCAAAGGTATCACATATTTTCCATACGGCAAAACTTCTCATGGGAAAAATTAATTGCTGACATACAGTTTTGTCCCGTTCAAGGCGGTCTGGTAGCGTTTCAACCCCTGATCCGCCGGGCCTTCCACCAGACTGCCGTATCCCTCGAACACATTATATTTCGAGCCGCATTTCGGGCAAACGGCATAGATGGCATCTTCATCCATCTTGACACGGACGCGGGCCTGCGCCTCGTTGGGGCAAGCCAAATCGTAAGCGTGATAGCCGTCCACGCTGTGATAGACCAGGACCCCTCCCAAGCCGGTGCGTTCCGTCGCGCCCAAGCCGGAAGTACTCCCGTATATGTATTCCTTGTAAGCCATCACGCCGTTCAAATCCTTGTCTTCAAAGGTCAGGTCCAATTCCAAATAGACGGGATAAGAAGGGAAATAGTCATGCTCCGTCTCGGAACAGGACAAGGCGCAGGACAGCAAAAGCAATGAAACGAACTTTCTCATAGGGCACTCCTCAATAAGGCATCAATCGCCGCATTCATCTTCTCGAAATGGAAACCCTCGACGGCCTCCCGCATCAAAGCGGCAATCTCCTGATTGCACAAATTGCCGATGCTGCCTTCATGCGTATGGCGCACCCGCTTGCCGGCTGCAAATTCACCGGCTTCGACGGCCAGTCCGACTTGCTTGTAGGCATCCCGGAAAGGGACACCGGCCAGCACGCGGCGGTTCACTTCCTCGACGCTGAACAGCAGGGAATACTTGTCGTCATCCAGGATGTGTTCGTTCACCTCGATTTCGCGCATCATGCGGGTTGCCATCCGCAGGCAATCCCCCAGTCCGCCGAACGAAGGCAGGAACACTTCCTTGACGAGCTGCAAATCACGGGAATATCCCGAAGGCAGGTTGTTGCATATCAAAGTAATCTGATTCGGCAAGCCTTGTATTTCATTGCACCTCGCCCGTATCAGCTCGAACACGTCCGGGTTCTTCTTGTGCGGCATGATGCTCGAACCCGTCGTAAACCGGTCAGGCAACCGGATAAAGCCGAAATTCTGGCTGTTGAACAGGCAGGCGTCGAAAGACAGCTTCGACAAGGTCCCGGCGATGCCCGCCAAGGCAAAAGCCACCGTGCGTTCCATCTTCCCGCGTCCCATCTGGGCATAAACGACGTTGTAATCCAAGGAATCAAATCCCAGCAGGTCCGTCGTCAGCCGCCGATTCAAAGGGAAAGAAGAGCCATACCCCGCCGCCGAGCCCAACGGGTTCCGGTTGCAAATCCGATAGGCGGCCTGCAACAACGACATGTCGTCCGCCAGGCTTTCCGCATAAGCGCCAAACCAAAGCCCGAAAGAAGAAGGCATGGCAATCTGCAAATGCGTATAGCCCGGCAAAAGGATGTCCTTGTACCGTTCGCTTTGCCGCTGGAGCACGTCGAACAGCTCTTGCATTAGGCGGACCAATCCCTGTATTTCAGCGCGCGTGTACAATTTCAGGTCCACCAGGACCTGGTCGTTCCTCGAACGGCCGCTGTGAATCTTCTTGCCCACATCCCCCAGCCGGCGGGTCAACATCAACTCCACCTGCGAATGGACATCTTCCACGCCGTCCTCTATCACGAACCGCCCGGCTTCGGCTTCCTCATAAATCCTGCGCAATTCGGCCAACAGCCTCTTCAATTCGGCGGCTTCCAGCAAGCCCGCCTTCTCCAGCATGGTTATATGCGCCATCGAGCCCAGCACATCGTATTTCGCCAAGTACAAATCCATCTCACGGTCGCGCCCAGCCGTAAAGACATCGACCTCATGATCGACCTGCACGTTTTTTTCCCAAAGTTTTTGAGCCATAATCATTCTCTCATTATAATATATAGTAGCGAAAGAAGCAGAGAGCCGGGTCCCGAAGTCCCAACTCCCTGCTTCCCGCCATTCAGGTCCTATCAATAAGGCAATGATGCCAACATCGTGGAAATTCTATCCAACGCATCCTCGAACGGTTTTGAAATCATTGGCTTCAAGAACGAATTCAATTCGGCACGGACGGTCAAACGCATGCGTGTGTCCATCTCCTGCACTTGCTTTAACTGGATCCAAAGGAACAAAGGGACCGGCAAATTGGTCGTTTGGAACTTGATCGTCTTGCAAGGCTCGCGGTCCACTATCCGGAAAGTGACCTTTCCCACCGGGCTCACCGAGAAGCTGCAAGAATCACTGTCAAACTCAAAGTCCTTAATCTTGTCCTGAGGTATGCGGCCTTTGAGCCGTTCCAAATTAGAAAGATCCGAAAGCATGGCATAAATGCGCTCCCCGTTTTGCGGGATCCGTTTGATGTCGCTCACAAATTCTGTCATTCCGCAAAATATCAGTTATCTTTACTTGTCAGGATTCCAGGCACCCGGATTTTTCCGCCATTCCTGCAATACCGCGATTTCCGATTCCGCGATATAATCCGTACGGACCGCTTCTTCCAGAATTGCATCATAGTCGCACAAGGCGTTCAGCGTGACTTTGGCTTCCTTGAATGCTTCCTCAGCCACCGGGAAGCCATACGTGAAGATGGCCGCCATGCCGATCACGTCGCAGCCGAAGTTGCGTACCGCCCGCACTGCTTTCAAGCTGCTTCCTCCCGTCGAAACCAGATCCTCTATTATCACGACCTTTGCCCCGGGTTTCAATTCCCCTTCCACCAAATTCTCCAAACCATGATCTTTCGGGGTCGAGCGAATGTAAACGAAAGGCAACCCCAGCAAGTCGGCGACCAGCACGCCCTGCGCGATAGCACCCGTGGCGACTCCGGCAATCGCTTCCGCGTTTTCATATTTCTCACTTATCATACGAGCCAATTCCAACTTGATGAAACCACGAACCGCCGGATAAGAAAGTGTTTTGCGGTTGTCATTATAAATGGGAGATTTCCAACCTGAAGCCCAGGTAAACGGATTCGCGGGCTGCAATTTGACAGCCTTGATCTTCAATAATTTTTCAGCGACCAATCGTTCCAGTGTTTTCATACAATCCTCGTTTTATTTAATTCGTCCCGCAAAAATAATCAAAGTAGCCGACAACCGATGGTTATTCTTCTTTTATTTTCCAAACTTGCCAAAATATTTCCGGCCAATCCGGGCAAACAAAATTCCCGATATGAAGCGCGGCGGCCTTTCCCCGCTCCTCCG
>CAYRFT010000255.1:0-3239 GCA_964423585.1 uncultured Parabacteroides sp.
AAGATCCTTTTGGCTTCCTACCTTGATTTCCTGATTCGCAAATCCGATATATGAAACCTGCAAAACTGCATTTTCTTCCACTTCCAAAGAGAATTTTCCGTCCATGTCGGTGATAGTTCCTGTGGTTGTCCCTTTTACCATGACGTTCGCCCCGATGACGGGTATCCCGTTGACATCAACAACCGTACCGGTAACGACTTTTGACTGCAGCGTGCCACCTACAGCCGTATTTTGAACCAGATCTTTCCG
This sequence comes from uncultured Parabacteroides sp., assembly GCA_964423585.1. Classification (GTDB taxonomy): domain Bacteria; phylum Bacteroidota; class Bacteroidia; order Bacteroidales; family Tannerellaceae; genus Parabacteroides. The sequence goes on from CAYRFT010000255.1 coordinate 250, forward strand.
GCTCAACACAATTTGTTTGTCAGCAATCCGATAAACGACATCGGTATCTTTGAACAATTGCCGCAGGACAGTTTCGATATTTTCGGCATCCACATCAACAGATACGCGGCGATCCACGTCAATCAGTTTATTGTTGTACAGGAAATAGAATCCGGCTTTCGCTTCTATTTCATTTAATACTTCTTCAACGGTCACATTGTCCATCTCGATGAATATGCGTGCCGATTGCGAGTAGGATGCAGCGTTAGCCTGAAACAAAAATCCAGCTAATATGACTGGAGTAATTCGCATGCGCTTGAAAATTTTAGGTGATAAACCCAATGATGGCTTAACACTTTTGATAGTTAATAATTTCTTCATAAAATCACGGTGGAATAATTAAATTAAACATTTTGATTGTTTCGGATGACCATCGACATGTGTCTTGTCCGCATGGGCACAAGGTGAGATGTTCGACAGTCATCCCATGTAATGGATATGGGAATGCGCGAAAGATTTCCTGCCTTTTCCCATTCATTCAAGGGTTTTTTCTTCATGGCTGTTTTATTTTTAAATTTGACGTTCTTTTGTCTATTTTTCCAATAGACGGATACCTCTCCACGATACCCTATGAAGAAATATGTTTTTTTCAATCAAATTTTCAATAAATGTTCCGGGAAAGAGGACGTAACGAACTTTACGAGGTAGAATCTCTTTACCGTTTGCGGATGATCACTTCTTTGCGTGTAAATGTTAAATCATCCCGTTGTCGAGGCTCAACAAGTTCACACCGGATAGGAGCGGTTTTTTCCAGCAGGGAAAGAATTTCCGCAAGGGTTTCAGTGGTAAATGTGGCAGAATACGTATAATCAAAAATTTCCTTCCCTTGCAACTGAATATTTACATTGAAATGTCGCGAAAGTTGTTTGGCTATTTCTTCCATAGGCGTGCGGCGGAACACGAGTTTGCCGTCTTTCCACGCTGTTTCTACCAGCAAATTGGCTTTTCGGATCTGCATTTGCCGGGTGTATCGGGAATAAACGACTTGTTCCCCCGAAGTTAATCCCTGACTTGCAGGCTGACCGTTTTGCCCCATTTGAATGTGCCCTTCCGCCAATGTCGCTTTTATCTCAGGTTCTCCGGCGTATGCTTGCACATCAAATTCCGTTCCATAGGCACTTATGGTGATGCCATCGGATGTTTGCACATCAAAGCGATGTCCTTTATCTGACTTCACTTTGAAGAATGCTTCGCCGGATAACGTGACTTGACGTTTATCCCCAGCAAAACGTTCGGGATATGATAATGTAGATCCTGAATTCAGCCAAACTTCAGATCCGTCGGACAAGGTGATCTTGGTTCGTACACCATAGGCCGTTGTAGTCTCTGACAATTCGACTTGGGCAGACTTTAACATCTTTGTCTGATGATACAAGTAAGCAGAAAGGCTCACCAACAGCACGGCGGCCACATTACGGACCCATACAAGCAGTTGTTTCCTTTTCTTGCGACCATGCATGCGGGCATGAAGCAGATTCCAGTTTTTCTCCACATCAATTCCTTTCTGCATGACAAGGCGGTCAACAAGCTCCAATACGGGCTGTATATCTTCTTTCTGTTCATATTTTTCTGCAAACTTCTTATCCATACATTGCACCTTTTTTCTATATAGACGTTTTTTATGCCTCTTCATCCTAACCAATGAAAGCATAGAACCAGCAACACGGGTAGAAAATCTTTTAACTCGACCCGCAAGAATTTGAGAGCCCTGGAGATATACGCCTCGACCGTTTTTACGGAAATCTGTCTTTCTTCCGCAATCTCCGCATACGTTTTTCCTTCGAAACGATTCATGCGAAATGCCGAGGCTACCGGCTCGGGCAGCTTGGCAAGAGCTTGGTCTAAAGATGACTCCAGTTCTTGGACGGTATATAAATCCTCATATTCTTCCGTTTCTTCTTTCAATCGTTTTTCAATCCATCGTTTTTCTATTTCCTGCCTGCGGATCAAATCAAGGCAGGCATTCCGAACGCTGGTCATAAGAAAATTGCGTGCGGAGACTTGTATGTCCAGTCCTTTCCTGTTTTTCCAAATGCGGTAAAAAGTTTCCTGCACGATGTCTTCGCACGCTTCCATTTCTTCTATATAACGATGGGCAAATACGCATAGCGGGGCAAAGAAATCATAAAACAGGCGACGAAAAGCTTCTTCATCGTCTTGAAGAGACACTTTCCGGAAAAGCATGTCTGCATTATCTGTCTGCCTTTTATTGCCCATCTTCCACCGGCTTGCTTTGTTCGAATGCCATAAATCTTGCCAAAGATACGGATTTGTTCAAAAACGTTGCCAGGTAAAAATACTTTTTGCGGAAAAGCCATCCTTCCAGGCAAAGGCTTTGCCAACGTGATACTTTTCTATCCGGGGATTTTAAAATAACATGGGCATAGGACGAATGCCGACGATAATCCGGGCTGAACCGCCGCCGTCAGAATTTCTTCGTCCGGATATGGCAGTAAGGCTCTCCGCCCGTCTTGCCATAATAGTGCTGATGATACTCCTCCCCTTCCCAAAAGGCCGAGGCCGGCGTGAGGCGCGTGTTCACCTCATGCCCTTTTGCCCGGAGCAAGGCGATTACCCCTTCCGCCTGTTCCTTCTGCGCCTCATCCAGGTAAAAGATTTCGCTCCGGTATTGCGGCCCTATGTCCGGCCCTTGCCCGCCGGTTTGCGACGGGTCATGAATCTCAAAGAACAGCTTGCACAAGTCGATATACGATGTCCGGTCGGCATCAAACACGACTTTCGTCACTTCGGCATGCCCCGTCGTGTGCGCTTTCACTTCCTGATAAGTAGGCCGTTCCTTATCTCCGCCCATATAGCCGACGACCGAATCAATGACTCCCTCGGCATGTTCAAATTGATATTGCGCGCCCCAGAAACACCCGCACGCAAAGATTGCTGTCTCTTGTTTCATCGTTTCCTCCGTATTACCGTTCCAAATGTACAAAAAAAGC
>CAYRFT010000256.1:0-3175 GCA_964423585.1 uncultured Parabacteroides sp.
GGAAGCTATAACAGATACCGCAACTGGTCCAACATCAGCTGTATCTCCCCTTCCTCGATCCCGGCCTCCTTCAAGTCGGGTATGTCCTGTGAAAACAGGCCGTAAAACGTGATCCAGCCGCCGTCTTTCATCGCTATGGCCTGCCTGTAGAACTCCATCGCGGCCTTGTTGTTCTGCAACGCCCACTCGGTATGCCCCGCGTTCAGGTAATCCTGCACGCCGGGACGGGCATCGAGTATCTTCCTGTAATATTTCCGTGCCTGGTCGTACTTGCCTGCCAGGAACGAGCACCAGGCGATCGGCCGCCACGCCCTGTGGCTTCCGGGGTCCAGATAGTCCACCTTGTAATAATGCTTCAGGGCCTCGTTGTAGTCCTTCAAGTCCCAGAGGCAATGGCCGATGCTGAGCTGGACGGACAAGTTGTCGGGGTTCAGGGCCTCATAGCGGCGGTAATACGCCAAAGCCTCCTCGGGCCGCTTCAACGTCCGGTAACATGCCGCTATCCGCCGGACGACCCACATGTTGCCGGGGGACTGCATTTCGGCATGCAGGTAATCCTTCAGCGCGCCCTCGGGGTCCCCTCCCATCTGCCGGCAGTAACCGGCCTTTTGGCGCAAGATGCCGTTCCCCTCGTCCCGTTCCACCAGTTCCTCGAAGAGGACCAGGGCATCCTCGAAATAGTTCCTGTGGAGGTAGAATTCGGCGATGGCCGCCAGGCTGTCCGTGTCGGAGATGAAAGGCCTGACCGCCGGGAGGTTGTGGAAATCCAGCGCGTAGTTGAAAATGTCGTCGAAGTCGCGATGCTTCGGGAAGAGCTTGTGGAAGCGATACAGGTCCTGCACGTACTTCCGGGCGATCTGTTCCTCCTTCGGGTGCTTGCCCAAGAGCTCTTCCCGACCCTGCCGGAACATCTCCGCCGCATGACTCCCGAAGTGCCCCGTCATCGCCTCCCGCGCGGCCGACGGCAGTTGCATCACGCTCAGGAAAAACGAATACCTGTCCGAATCGCACATGAACGAGGTTTCCGTCACCCGCCCGAGCAAACGCACCTCCTCCATGCGCCCCTTGAATCCCGATTCGAGGACGGAGTGGGCAGGATCGAACGGCAGGAACCAGTTGCCTACCTCCCGGAAGAAAGGATAGTTCTTCAAATGGATGAAGGTCGAATGCAAGACATCCGCGCCCTCCATCTGCAGCTCGCTGAACTCGTGCATCAGCCGGATCAGGTTTTTGTCGTCGATGACGGCCTCCTGCCATTCGGGATTCATCTCGTCGCCCTGCTGCTCCGGAGGCAGGTCCTTCATGCCGCCCTTGTCCTCCATCTTCGGGTCCATCTTCATTATGCCCGGCAAGAGCTCGTTCCATAGCCTCCTGGTTATCCTCTCCGTTTCGCGGGAGATGATGAAGCACAGGGTGATGGAGCGGATGATTCGCGTGAACGAAGGCATCGCCTCCGCCAAGGCAGACATCCGGTCGCCGACGAAAGGATACAGCGGGATGCGTTTCCGGTACTTATACAGGACGACCAACAGGGCTGTCAACGCCCGGACCGAGACCTCCTGCCTCCCGTCGGAAGCCGCGTCAAACAACAGGGCCGCCTTTTCCTTGTCGAAATATTCTTCGAGGCTCAGCAACAAAGCGGAAACGACCTGGCAGCCGACGCTCTCCGGCAATCCCCCGTCATGCAGGATGGCTTGCAGCTCGCCAATATCTTCCGCGCTTAAAGGATCGGAAATCCATATCTTGTTGAACAACGTCAGGCCGGCGGCCTCCAGTTCCTTTTTGACACGGATGTCCGCCCCGGCGGGTTCCATGTCCTGCATGCTGCCCAGTTGCTGATGCAAGTTCTGGAAAGAGACGGCGCAGGAAGGCTTCAGCGACCGGCGGCGGCCATAATAATACAAAGGAGAATCCGCGGCCAACGCCTTTAGCTTCACGGCATCCGCCAGTTCATAGGCAGAAGCCCGCACCTGCCTGTAAATCTGCTCCTGCATCGGGTCCTGTATGCCGTCCATCCAATAGCGCAGCATATATTTGTAGGTCTCCTGCAATTCATCCAGCTTGTCTTGAAAATTATAAAGCCCCGAGCCCGCTATCAGCCCCTGCAAGGCGTCAAACGCATCCTTCAACTCTTTCCGGTCCAGCCATTCAATAATCCGGCCGTATGTCTTTTCTATATCCTGTACCGTCATAAACGTATAGCAAATAATAAATCGTGCACAAAGATAGCATGTTTTGGATTTGCAAGCTTGCAAAACTCGAACGCATAACCCGTATCATTTCATCAATGCCCGTATCATTTCATTAATGACGGTAAAGATAAAAAGAAAATAGATTGCGACAGTCGGATTTTTATATGTAAGTTTGCATCAACAGACAAAATGAACAGCATTATGATTGAATGTATGAAGAAAAGGCGGACTATCCGCCAATACACAAAGCAGGATGTCCCTGAAGAATTGTTATGCGAATTGCTGGAAACCGCCTCGCGTGCATCCAATACCGGGAATATGCAACTGTACAGCGTGGTTGTCACCCGCGACCCGGAACGCAAAGCCCAACTGGCTCCGGCTCATTTCAACCAGCCTATGGTGACAAGTGCTCCCGTAGTCTTGACCTTCTGTGCCGATGCCAACCGGTTTGTCCGCTGGGCAGAGCAACGGAAAGCGGTGGCCGGATTCGACAACCTGCAGATGTTCATGGCAGCCGCAATCGACACGACGCTCTTTGCTGAAGCTTTTGCCGAAGCAGCCGAAGAGAAAGGCCTCGGGCTTTGCTACTTAGGGACAACCACCTATAATGCCGGCCAGATCATAAAGATTCTTTCTTTGCGCAAACTGGTTGTTCCCATCACTACTATCACCCTTGGATATCCGGCAGAGCCACTTCCCGAACAACCGGAACGCTTGCCCCTGGCTGCCATCATGCACCAAGAGACATACACCGATTATACCCCGGCATCCATCGACCGGTTCTATCATGAGAAGGAGGAGTCGGCCGTCAACCAAGAATTTGTACGTATCAACCAGAAAGAGACATTGGCTCAGGTGTTCACCGATCTGCGCTATGCGAAAGCCAGCAACGAACATTTTTCAGAAGCCCTGCTTCAAGTATTGAAAGACCAAGGCTTTTTGAAAGACTGAATGACGGCACGGTTTCAATAATCATAGAAGGA
>CAYRFT010000257.1:0-3148 GCA_964423585.1 uncultured Parabacteroides sp.
AGGGCATCAAAGGCGGATGCCGCAATGTTTTTCCAGATAATCGGCCGTATCTTCCCACAGCGAATCCATCCGGGGATGATTCAAATAGATCGGTTTCAAGCGGCGTTGCTTGCAGGACGCATACATCTGCCCGGTAGCCGGCATGGGAAGCCCGCCCAACAGCAGATGCACGGCCGTGGCCGCCCCCTGCCCCGGAGTGCGGATAAACGGACGGAAGAACAAATCCGTCAGCGGGTCAAACCACATGTCCATCCGGATAATATCGGTCGAAACGACGCCCGGGTCGGAAGCTCCCACCCAGATGCCGCGCGAGGCCACCTCCAAAGCCAGCTTGCGGACAAAGAGCCAGAGCGCCAGCTTCGTGTTGCTATAAATCGGGATGCGCCAGAACCCGCCCCTCCTCCCGCGGGTGAAAAACTCAGGCGTGATCTTGCCGACGGCATACGTGCAAGAAACCATGCAGACGACCCGCGAGCCGGCCCGCATCAAAGGCAATAACTTACGCGACAGCAGATAAGGGGCCACATAATTCACCGCCACCGTATATTCCAGCCCGTCGGGCGTCTGCCTGAAATGCGTGCTCAGGGTCCCGGCATTGTTCATCAGCAAGGCGATCGGTTTCCCGTCGGCCAGCAGCCCGTCGGCCACGGCCAGCACCGAGCCCATCACCGACAAATCCGCCTGGCGGACCTGTATTTCCGGGTTGCCCGTCTCCCGCGCTATCCGGTCCCGGCAGGCGGTCCCGGCCTCCCGGTCCAGACAAAGCATGATTACTTCGTAGCCCGCCCCGGCCACGGCCTTTGTGATTTCGGAGCCCATGCCCCCGTCGGCTCCCGTGATGACGGCGCGGCCTTTCATGGGCGGGCCTCCTCCTCCAAGCGTTCGATTTCCTTCCGCAGGGCGGGCGGTATTTCCTCCTTCAAATGCTTATGGCAGGCCATGTCCAACGAGTACATGCGGGCGATGCAGAAATTGCTATGGCCGCAAGCGCAGCCATATCCTTCCCCGGACTTCATGCGGTTGACCATATCGGGGGTATTCAGCAGGGCACGCCCCATCTGCACAAAAGGGAAACCCGCCGACAGCACCTCCTCTATCTTCTTCCGAGACACCAGGCCGCCGACATATACCAGCGGGATGCCCGGCACTTCCCGCCGGAACACCAAGGCATCATCCAGGAAATAGGCCTCCTTGAAAGGAACGGCGGGAATCATCCATCTGCCTGCCATCCTGACGCCCCATTTCAGCCACCGGCTCTCCATGTAATGCGTCATGGCCTTGATCGGCATGGCACCGCGCATCACATACATGGGAGCCTTGCTTACGAAGCCGCCGCTCAGGACCAGCGCGTGGGCGCCGTCTTCCTTCAGCCGCCGGGCCACCTGCAAAGTCTCGTCCAATTCCATGCCTCCTTTGAAGCCGTCGCGCATATTCATCTTGACCAGGACGGCCAAATCATTTCCGGCAGCCTTCATGACCTCGTCCATCACCCTGTCCATAAAACGCATCCGGTTCTCAAGCGTGCCGCCATACTCGTCTTTGCGATGATTGGTATAAGGAGACAAGAACTGGCTGATCAGATAGCCATGCCCGGCATGTATCTCAACGGCATCGAAGCCGCTCTCGCGCGCCAGGCGGACAGCATTGCCAAATTCCCCGGCCAACGCGGGAAGTTCCTCTTTCCGCAACCCGCGGACAAAAGTCGGCGAGTATAAATTGAACCCCGTAGAAGCGCCCACCGGCGTTTCCCCGCAAATGCTCTTATGCGACATATTCCCGCAATGCCCCAGTTGGATGCAGGCGGCAGCCCCTTCTTCATGCACCGCGTCCGTCACTTTCCTCAAGCCGGGGACAATCTCCGGGCGCATCCACAACTGGCGGTCAAAAGACAGGCCGCCGCGCGTCACCGCGGTATAGGCCACGGTTGTCATCCCGACTCCGCCCGCCGCCACCGAACGATGGTAATCCAGCAATTCCTCGGACGGGGCATTCCCCGGGCACATGCTCTCAAACGCCGCCGAACGGATCGTCCGGTTACGCACGGACAGCGGCCCTATCTTCCCGGGAGCAAACAATATCGAAGCCATATCAGAATATATAAGGTATTAAACATTTTCGTTTCCCGACAGCCTCCGTGCCGAATTCCTCACGGTATTTCCGGCGGATGGCATAAGCGCGAGGGGCCAGATTGGCAAACGTCCACCAAACAAACACCCATGCCGCCGGCGAAGAAGCGGCCAAGGCAAATCCGGTCCATTCCAACAGCTCACCGAAATAATTCCCGGATGTCACCCAGCGATACATGCCTTTCTCCGGCAAATAATGCCCGGTGTCGCCCGGCTTGCGCAAATGGCGGATCACATGATCGGAATGCCAGTTGATTCCCATTCCCAAGAAGAAGAGCAGAATCCCCGCCAGGAAATCAATCCGGCACAAATACGTGGCCGGGTACAAATCTTCCGGAGCCAGAAAGAAAAGCCATTCCCCCTGAACATATCCATTCAGCAAATTAAACGCCACGCCCGTCAGCACGATGGCGACAGGCATCCGGCTCTTTCCCTTCATAAGGAAAGGAAAGACAAACGAACGCTGAAAATAATGCAGCTCGAACAAGAGGAAAAAGAGGAAAGGAACAGACAAAACGTTTCCGCCGCTCTGAAGCCACAAGAACAGCATGACGAAAAAGGCAGGGGCTTCCATCAGCAACCATCCTGTTTTATTCGGGACAGAAAGTCCCCACCGTGCGGTCCTGAACATGCCATAGCCTGCTTTCACAAAAAACAGCGCGATGAATGCAATCAGCCCGACAACTGAAAAAACGATTAATATCCGGTGAAATAAATCCAAGCTCATAACGCCAAAGAATATTGCCAATGCAAAATTAAAAGAAATAAGGGAAAGGCCTTCCCTTTCCTATGAAATTCATGGGCAATCAGCAAAAGCCAGTGCTTGCTTGGCAGAGCCAACCGACAATCAAAATTCGAAATTTTGCAGATTCAAAAATAATCCTTACCTTGCGCCGCTGTTAGAACAAACGTATGCGAAATACGTTGGAAACAATGGAGAGATGGCAGAGTGGTCTATTGCGGCGGTCTTGAAAACCGTTGAACCGAGAGGTTCCGGGGGTTCGAATCCCTCTCTCTCCGCA
>CAYRFT010000258.1:0-3118 GCA_964423585.1 uncultured Parabacteroides sp.
TTGATAATCCGCAACTCAACGCCCCGGCTTTCCATCTCCTTGCATACCTTTTCGATAGCTTCGTAGTGCTCCGGGCCGATTCCCATTTCCGGCAGATTCAATGTAATCGCAAGGCTTTTGTCTTCAAGTCCCGGCAGGTCGTCGTCCACCGGGTTCGTAATCATGCCCACGGCCGACGTGTTGTTGGTAATCGGGTCGATGAGGATGAAAGAGCCGGTCTGCCTGTTCGCCCGGTAAGGGTCGAAGAACAACTCCCTGCTCGCCGAAACTGCCACTTTCCCGATTTCGTTCAGTTCGAGGCGGGCGGCCTCCGATTGTTCCATCGTATTGACGTTGACCTTGTACCGGACGGCATCGATGCGGGCCCGCGTCGTGCGGGTGGTTTGTTTCAGGTAAAACGCCTTGCTTGTGTCCATCGGTTCTTCGTCCATCCATACCAGCATGGATTCGAAGCGCCGCTTCCTCGCCGGGAGATCGTCCGGGTGCACCAGCATCTCGCCGCGCGACACGTCTATCTCGTCTTCCAGGGTCAAGGTGACGCACATGGGCGGGAAAGCCTCATCGATCTCGCCCTCGTAGGTCACGATGCCCTTTATCCTCGACACCTTCCCGGAGGGCAAGACCGCCACCTCGTCGCCCTTGCGTACCACGCCGCTTGCCACTTTCCCGCTGAAACCGCGGAAGTCCGCGTCCGGCCGCAAGACATACTGTACCGGGAAACGGAAGTTCACGTAGTTCCGGTCCTTGTCGATGGGCACCGCCTCCAGGAAGTCCAACAGCGAAGGGCCTTCGTACCAAGGGGTGCGGCCGCTCTTGCGCACCACGTTGTCGCCGTCCAAGGCCGAAAGGGGAATGCAGGCAATGTCTTCGAAGCCCAGCGGCTTGGCAAAGGCCCGGTATCCGGAGACGATCTTGTCGAACGCCTCCTTGTCGAAATCGACCAAGTCCATCTTGTTGACGGCCAGAACCACGTGGCGTATTCCCAATAAAGAGACCAAGTACGTATGGCGGCGGGTTTGCGTAATCACGCCGTTGCGGGCATCCGCCAAGATGACAGCGAGGTTGGCGGTCGAGCCCCCGGTAATCATGTTGCGGGTGTACTGTTCGTGCCCCGGCGTGTCGGCAATGATGAACTTGCGGTTGTTGGTGCTGAAATAGCGGTAAGCGACATCAATCGTGATGCCCTGTTCCCGTTCCGCCTTCAACCCGTCGAGCAAGAGGGCGTAATCGATATGGTCCCCGGCATTCCCCAGTCGCTTGCTGTCGCGTTCCAGCGCGTCCAACTGGTCTTCATACAGTTTCTTGCTGTCGAACAACAGTCGGCCTATCAACGTGGATTTGCCGTCATCCACCGACCCGGCGGTCAGGAAGCGCAGCAAGTCCTTCTGCTCGTCCTTGTCCAAGTATTCCTTTATATTCGATATGCCCATGAAAAGTCCTCTTATTAAAAGTATCCTTCGCGTTTCTTCTGTTCCATGCTGGCATCCTGGTCGAAATCGATGACACGTGTCGTCCGCTCGCTCTTCGTGGTCGTCATCATCTCTTCGACGATCTTCTCGATCGTATCGGCCTCGCTCTCCACCGCGCCCGTCAAGGGCCAGCAGCCCAAGGTGCGGAAGCGCACTTTGCGCATCCGGATCTTGTCGCGGTATTGTTCCGGCAGGCGGTCGTCGTCGGCCATGATCAGATTGCCGTCAATCTCCACGACCGGCCGCTCTTTGGCGAAGTACAGCGGGACGATGGGGATGCCCTCCAAGCGGATGTACTGCCAGACATCCAGCTCCGTCCAGTTCGACAGCGGGAACACCCGGATGCTCTCGCCTTTATGGACACGGGTATTGTAGATGTCCCATAATTCCGGCCGCTGGTTCTTCGGGTCCCATTGGTGGAATTTGTCGCGGAAGGAGAATATGCGTTCTTTCGCACGGCTCTTCTCCTCATCCCGGCGGGCGCCGCCAAAAGCGGCATCAAACTTGTATTTGTCCAACGCATCCAGCAAGGCCTGCGTCTTCATCAAGTCAGTATGTACCTTGCTCCCGTGCGTAAACGGCCCGACACCGGCCCTGAACGCCTCCATGTTCGATTCGACAATCAGGTTCCATCCGTGTTTCTTGGCATAAGCGTCGCGGAATTCGATCATCTCCTTGAATTTCCATTTGGAGTCGATGTGCATCAGCGGGAACGGGACTTTCCCGGGCGCAAAGGCCTTTTCCGCCAGACGCACCATGACCGACGAGTCTTTGCCGATGGAATAAAGCATGACGGGATTTTCAAACCCGGCGGCCACTTCGCGAATGATATAAACCGCTTCGGCCTCCAATTCCTGCAAATGACTTAATTTGTAATCCGACATGAATATCCTTATTTTCTTATTCTCGGCAGTAATGTTTCCAACAACCGGTCCACGCATTCTTCCAGTGCCAAGACGGAAGTATCCAGCGACAAAGCCGGATGGGCGGGCGCTTCATACGGGGCCGAAATGCCGGTGAAGTCGGCTATCTCGCCTTTCCGCGCCTTGGCATACAAGCCTTTCACGTCGCGGCGTTCGCATTCTTCGACCGGGGTGCTCACATAGACTTCCATGAAGTCGTCTTTCCCGATGATCGCGGCCGCCATTTCCCGGATGGCATGGCTCGGGCTGATAAATGCCGCCAACGTGACGATGCCCGTATCGACAAAGAGCTTGCCCACTTCCGCAATCCGGCGGATGTTCTCCGCCCGGTCTGCCGCCGAAAAGCCTAAATTATTATTGATTCCGCTGCGGATGTTGTCTCCGTCCAGTATCCGGCACAACAGTCCCCGCTTGTGCAATTCGCGTTCCAACGCGATGGCTATCGTGCTTTTGCCGGACCCGCTCAACCCGGTAAACCAAACCATCAGTCCTTTTTGGTGCAGGAGCCTTTCTTTGTCGGCACGCCCCATCATCCTATCGAAAATGGGATATACGCGATTCGCGTCATCGGTCCCCGCATGTCCTTTTCCTTTTATTATATCCATGTTTGCTTTGCCTGCCCGTTGTTGAATGGGGATATTTCCCCACGTGCCTGGCAAAGATACGACGATTGCCGGAATAACCCTCTAATAAGGGGATTTTTTCTTCCCTGAATGCACATGAAAG
>CAYRFT010000259.1:0-3118 GCA_964423585.1 uncultured Parabacteroides sp.
GACTCCCTTTTCTTTGGCAAAGCAAGAAAAACATTCGCATCATTTCAAATATACAGGGCATGAATGAAAAAACATTTGCCCGGACTGAACTTTATCGGTCAAGGGCAAATGTACGAAAAATGAAGATGAAAAAGTAAATTCAAGAATAAAAATTTTATCGTTTTAATTATTTTTAAGTAATTAATTCTTCCGAAAGCTCCGAAACAGATGTTTTTTCCATAGTCCTTTCTCCTCGTGACAATATGGTTATGCCTTTTTTCAGACAGCTACATTATTAATAATGTCCCCTTTCAAAAATGACTGTATGTTCCGGACAGCGATTTGCATCAGGCGCGTCCGGGCTTCCAAGGTCGCCCAGGCTATGTGCGGCGTTATATGGCAATTGACAGCCGTCAGGAGAGGGTTGTCGGCCGATGGCGGCTCTGTTGCAGTCACATCAATGCCTGCCGCGAACAATGCGCGGCTGTTCAGGGCATCCGCGACGGCCTGTTCGTCAATCAAAGGCCCGCGGCCTGTGTTGATGAGGATTGCCGAGGGTTGCATGAGCGAAAGCATTTCCTTGTTGACGAAATGGCGGGTTTCGGGCGTGAGCGGACAATGGAGCGTCAGTATGTCGCTTTTGCGGAACAGGAATTCTTTATCGACGGGCATGATGTAGTCTTCCAACTGGTCTTTCGATTTGGAGGTGAAGGCCAGCACCTCCATGCCGAACGCATGGGCAACGCGGGCAACCGACATGCCGATATGCCCGAGACCGACGATTCCCATCTTCTTGCCCGCCAGCTCGAAAAGCCGGGTGTCCCAATAGCAGAAGTCCGGGTTCCGCGTCCATTTCCCGTTTCTAACCTCCTGCGTGTAATGCTCCACTTGGTTTGCGATATTGAGTATGTGGGCAAACACCATCTGGACTACCGAATCCGTGCTGTATGCCGGAATGTTGGTGACTATGATTCCGCGCTTTTTCGCTTCTTCCACATCGACGATGTTGTAACCGGTCGCCAAAACGCCGATGTATTTCAGCTCCGGGAGGGCATCCATTTCCCTTTTCAAAATACGCACCTTGTTGGTCAGCACTATTTCCGCGCCCCGGCAACGTTCCGTCACTTCTTCCGCCTTTGTGTTTTCGTAGATATGGCATGCGCCCAACGCTTGCAAGCTGTCCCAGGACAAATCCCCCTTGCTGAGTGTCCTGCCGTCCAAGACTATTATTTTCATTTCCGTTTTGTTTTTAAAATTATTTGTGATGATAAGGTTCATTGTTCAATATGGTCATGGCCCGATAGATTTGTTCGATGAAAACGAGACGGGCCATCTGGTGCGTGAATGTCATCCGGCTAAGCGCGACTTTTTCAGGCGCGGCCTTGTAAACCGATTCGCTGAACCCGTAGGGCCCTCCGATGATGAAGACCAGCCTGCGGGAAACCGTGCGCATCTTCTTTTCCATATATTCTGCAAATTGCATCGACGTGAATTCCATCCCTTTCTCATCGAGCAGCACCGGGAAATCCCCGGCATGGATGGTCTTCAAGATCAATTCTCCTTCCTTTTCCTTCTGGAGGTTCTCAGGCAAGTTCCCGGCATTTTTGATGTCGGGAATCACCTGCATTTCAAAAGGAACGTACCGGAGCAACCTGTCCCGGTATTCCCGGATGGCTTCGGAAAGATAATCGGCGTCCGTCTTCCCCATGGCGACCAAACAAATTTTCATTTGATTTCATATTTTTAATTTGCAGTGCCGAAGTTAAGAAAAATTATTATCTTTGCCACCGGTATTCATAAAAAAGATTAGCGATGAAACGATTCTTACTGTCATTGATTGCTTGCGTTGCGGCGGCCATCAGCGTGCAAGCGGCAGACATTACGGGTATTACGGCGGCATTCAAGGCGGGAGATGCCGCGGGCTTGCAGAAATATATGGATAAGTCCGTCGATATGGCCCTTGCCGACGAATCGAAAACGTGCAATCCGCAGGAGGCTTTTTCGATGTTGAACGGATTTTTCAGTTCCAACAAGCCTTCCGCTTTTTCTGTGTTGCACCATTCAGACAAAAAAGACAACGGCTTTTTAGTTGCGAGGCTGACGGCAGGCAAGAAATCTTATCGGGTCAACGTGACTTATGCGTTGGAAGGGGAGAAGGTGGTCATAAAATCAATACGAATCGAATAATATCTGGAGATGGACCTTGAAAAGACAAAAGAAAAGCTGATTGCCGAACTGCTTCGCCTGGCGTTCGCAGAGGATATAGGCGACGGCGATCACACGACCTTGTGTTGCATTCCGCCTGCGGAAAGGGGAACGAGCCAATTGCTCGTGAAAGAAGACGGCGTTTTGGCAGGCGTGGAAATGGCCCGGTTGATTTTCCGAATGTTCGACCCGGAGCTTCGGATGACTGTTTTCATTCAGGATGGCGCGGAGGTAAAGAAAGGGGACGTTGCTTTTGTAGTGGAAGGAAAAGTGCAGTCGTTGCTGCAGACCGAGCGCCTTATGCTGAACGTAATGCAACGCATGAGCGGCATTGCGACGATAACCCGCCAATATGTGAAAGCGTTGGAAGGGACAAAAACACGTGTGTTGGACACGCGAAAGACAACGCCCGGGCTTCGCATGATAGAAAAAGAAGCCGTCCGTATCGGAGGCGGCATGAACCACCGCATCGGGCTTTTCGATATGATCTTGCTGAAAGATAACCATGTGGATTTTGCAGGAGGCATAGAAGCCGCCGTCACGCGCTGCCATGAATATCTGCAAGCGAAGCACAAGGACCTGAAGGTTGAGATTGAAGTCCGCAACTTCGACGAACTCCGGCAAGTATTGTCACTTGGCGGCGGCGTTGACCGCGTCATGCTCGACAACTTTACCCCCGAAAACACAAAGAAGGCGGTTGAGATGATTGGCGGGCGTTTTGAAATAGAATCATCCGGGGGAATCACTTTTGATACGCTGCGCCAATATGCAGAATGCGGCGTCGATTTCATCTCGGTGGGTGCCTTGACGCATTCGGTGAAGAGCCTCGATTTGAGCTTTAAGGCTTGCCGGTAATTTTCCCATGTAAAACAGGAGAAGAGAAAAGCGGCTCTTCTCCTTCCATTCTCTTTTTAGACGTAGTACTTCCGGAACT
>CAYRFT010000260.1:0-3089 GCA_964423585.1 uncultured Parabacteroides sp.
GGCGGGGATGTTTGCACGGGAGAGGGGAGGGAACCGGTGCGGGAGAGGGGAGGGAAGCAAAAAGGCACGGGCTTCATCGGCCCGTGCCTTCCGGTTGTCAGCAGTGTTCGTTCTCGACGTCCTCGGCGTGCAGGGGGATCTTCTTGCCCAGCAGCCTCGCGCCGTCCTCCGTTATCAGGTAATCCTCCTCGTTGCGGATGCCGCTGAAGTCCTTGTACGCCTCCAGCCTGCCGTAGTCGAGGAACTGGGTGAACTTGCCCTCGCTTCGCCAGAGGTCGATCAGTTCGGGGATGAAATAGATGCCCGGCTCGATGGTGAGGACGAAGCCCGGCTCCAGCTCGCGCCCCAGGCGCAGCGACTTGCGCCCGAACTGGGTGCTCTTGGGCCTGCCGCCGTAGCCCACGAATACCTCGCCGAGGTTCTCCATGTCGTGCACGTCGAGCCCCATCATGTGCCCCAGGCCGCACGGCATGAACATCGCGTGTGCGCCCTCTTTGACGGCCTCCTCCGGGTCCCCTTTGGCGAAGCCGAGGCTCTTCATGCCCTCCATGATCACGGTGCACGCCCTGTCATAGACCTTCTCGAACCTGATGCCCGGGCGCAGGGCGGCGACGGCGGCCTCGTGGGCTGCCACCTGGACGTCATAAACGTCGCGCTGGCGCATGGTGAACTTCCTGTCGGCGGGGATGGTTGACGACATGTCGCCGGCATAGCCCATCTCCGTCTCCGCGCCGGCATCGAGGAGGAGCATGTCTCCCGGCTTGACGGGATGGCTGTGGTCGTGGTTGTGGAGCGTCTGCCCGTTGACGGTGGCGATGGTGGGGAAAGACAGCTCGTAGTTGTGCCTGAGAGCCGTTTCCGCGACGACTGCCGCCACGTCGCTCTCCCTGATGCCCGGGCGGACGGTGCGCATGGCCGCGAGGTGCATGTCGGCGGTCACCCGGCAGGCCTTCTCTATCTCGGCGATTTCCTCCGCGCTCTTGTAGTTGCGCTGGTTGACCACGCCCAGGATGAACGGGACGGAGGGCTGCTCCGCTCCCGGCATCACGCCTAACCAGGCAAGCAGCTTCAGCCGGTGCTCCGCCCGGTAGGTCGGCAGGTAGCGGATCTCCTGCCCCTTCTCCCGCGCCCTCCGGAGGTACGCCTTCATGTCCTTGGAAGGGCGCACCTCCCGGATGCCGGCGGCTTCGCTCTTCTCCTTCAGCGTGGGCTGCACGCCCATCCAGACGATGTCGTCGATGGTCAGCTCGTCGCCGAAGATGATCTCGCGGTCGTTGTCGATGTCGATGACGGCGGAGAGCCCCGCATACGGGAGCCCGAAGAAATAGAGGAACGTGGAATCCTGGCGGAAGCGGTAGGTGTTGTCGGCATAGTTCATGCCCGCTTCGTCGTTGCCCATGAAGAGCAACAGGCCCGAACCGACGGCCTGCTTCAGTTTGGCCCGGCGGGCCTTGTACGTTTCTTTAGCAAACATAACGATATGATTTAATGAGTTAGACTGTCCAAAGGTAGGGATATTCCCGGAATATGCGTGTTAAGTAATATTATTCATGCGTCCCTCAGTTCCGCCAGGGCCACGTTCTCGACGTGCTGCGTGTGCGGGAACATGTCCACCGGCTGTACGGCCTTCACGGCATACGCCCCGTCGAGGAGGTTCAGGTCGCGGGCCTGGGTCGCCGGGTTGCAGCTGACATAGACGATCCGCTTCGGGCGGGCGGCCAGGAGCGTCTTGATCACGTCGTCGTGCATCCCCGCCCTCGGGGGGTCCGTCATGACGACGTCCGGCCGCCCGTGCCTGCCGATGAAGTCTTGCGTCAGGATGTCTTTCATGTCGCCGGCGTAGAACAGGGTGTTCCCGATGTGGTTGAGGGCCGAGTTGGCCTTCGCGTCCTCGATGGCCTCGGGCACGTATTCGATGCCGATTACCTGTCGCGCCTGGCGGGAGACGAAGTTGGCGATGGTGCCCGTCCCCGTGTAGAGGTCGTACACCAGCTCGTCGCCGGTGAGCCGTGCCAGCGAGCGTGCCACCTTGTACAGGTTATAGGCCTGCCCGCTGTTGGTCTGGTAGAACGACTTCGGCCCCACCTTGAACTTCAGCCCCTCCATCTCCTCGATGATATGGTCTTTCCCTTTGTAAACGATGACATCCTGGTCGGTGATGGTGTCGTTGCACTTCCCGTTGATCACGTACTGCAAGGAGGTGATTTCGGGGAACTGCCCCGCCACGTGGTCCAGCAGGGCCTCGCGCCGCCGTTTGTCTTCGCGGAAGAAGACGGCCACCGCCATCAGGTCGCCGGTCGAGGCGGCCGTCCTTATTATCAGCGAGCGGATGAAGCCCTCCTGTTTCCGCAGGTCGAAGAACGGGTAGCCCTCGTGTGCCAGGCAGTAATCTTTGACGGCCATGCGTATGCGGTTGGAGACATCGTCTTGCAGCCAGCACTTGCGGATGTCCAGCACCTTGTCGAACATCCCCGGTATATGGAAGCCCGCCCCGTCCATGCAGCCGGACGCTTCTCCGGAGCGCACCTGTTCTTCCGTCAGCCATCTCTTGTTCGAGAAGGAGAACTCCAGCTTGTTGCGGTAGAAGCGTGTGCGTTCCGAGCCCAATATGGGCAGTATCCCGCCTGTTTGGACCTTGCCGATGCGGGCCAGGCTGTCGATCACTTGCTTGTGCTTGTACCTCAGTTGCGCCTCGTAGGGCAGATGCTGCCATTTGCATCCGCCGCAGACGCCGAAATGCTCGCAGAAGGGCACGGCGCGCTCTTCCGCGTATTTGTGGAATGCCACCGCCTTCCCCTCGGCATAGTTGTGCCTTTTGCGCGTCAGTTGGATGTCTATGACGTCTCCGGGGGCGGCATAGGGGACGAACACCACCAGGTCGTTTACCCGGGCCAGCGCCTTCCCTTCGGCGGCCACGTCTGTTATGGTTACCTTTTCCAATAAAGGCAACGGTTTTCTTTTTCGTGCCAAGATATGAATGGGTTAAAAGTTGTTCCGGCTGCAAATGTACGGATTTTCCCGGAACAGGAGGAAGAAACGCGCCGCTTTCCCGTGCTTCCGGGCGGATTCCGTCCTGCAAGTGCGAAATC
>CAYRFT010000261.1:0-3086 GCA_964423585.1 uncultured Parabacteroides sp.
ATGAATTTCAAAATAGCTGTGTTGCCCGGCGACGGCATCGGTCCGGAAATTTCCGTGCAAGGCGTGGATGTCATGACTGCCGTATGCGAGAAGTTTGGCCATCGGGCAAGTTACAAGTATGCCATTTGCGGGGCGGAGGCCATCGAAAAGGTGGGCGACCCTTTCCCCGAAGACACGTACCGGGTCTGCAAGGATGCCGACGCCGTTTTGTTCTCGGCGGTAGGCGATCCGAAGTTCGACAACAACCCGGCAGCCAAGGTGCGGCCCGAACAAGGGCTCTTGGCCATGCGCAAAAGGCTGGGGCTTTTCGCCAATATTCGTCCCGTGCAGACGTTCAAATGCCTGTTGCACAAATCCCCGCTCCGCGCCGAGCTGGTTGACGGGGCGGATTTCCTGTGCATCCGCGAATTGACCGGGGGCATGTACTTCGGGGAGAAGTACCGGGACAACGACAAGGCCTACGATACCAATCTGTACACCCGCCCGGAGATAGAAAGGATCTTGCGGGTCGGTTTTGACTATGCCATGAAGCGGCGCAGGCATCTCACGGTCGTTGACAAGGCCAATGTCCTGGCTTCATCCCGCCTGTGGCGGCAGATCGCGCAGGAGATGGCCCCGGAATATCCCGAAGTGGAGACCGATTACATGTATGTTGACAACGCCGCCATGCGCATGATACAGGAACCGACCTTCTTCGACGTGATGGTGACGGAGAATACCTTCGGAGACATCCTGACGGACGAAGGCTCTTGCATCAGCGGCTCGATGGGCTTGCTGCCGTCCGCCTCCACGGGAGAGGGCACCCCGGTATTCGAGCCCATACACGGCTCATGGCCGCAGGCGAAGGGGCTGGACATCGCGAACCCGCTGGCACAGATCCTCTCGGTCGCCATGCTGTTTGAGCACTTCGGGCTGAGGGCGGAAGGGGCTTTGGTGCGCGAGGCCGTGGACGCTTCTTTGGATGCCTGCGTCCGCACGCCGGAAATACAGGTGGAAGGCGGGGCCAAGTACGGCACAAAGGAAGTCGGCCGCTGGATAGTGGGCTATATCAAGGGGAAGATGGCAAGCTCCTACGGCTTTTGGGTGTAAGGAGCCGCCGCGCCGGGGGATGCGGGAACGGATGAATCCGGAAGCCGGGAGGCCCGCGCCTAATCGCACATGCGCAGCAGCTCTCCGACGGCCGTCTTGTCGTAACCCATCTCTTGCGCTTTCAGGAAGTCCTTTTTGGCGGGTTCCTTTTCGTATTGGGCCAGCTTGACTTTCCCGCGCAATATGTAGAGGGAGGCATCGGGCGTGCTTTCCGTGAAGACGCGGTTGATGTCGTTCAGGGCGCGGGCGTTTTTCCCCATCAGGAAATAAAGCTCGGCCCGTCCTTCATACAAGACCCAGTCGCGGGGCATTTTGTCGATCAGGTAATTGTAGATGCGTTCGCTCTCCTCGTAGTTGCCCCTCGATTTTTCAAGGATGGCATATCCCTGGCGGGCGAGGACGGACTTGTCGTTCAGTTGCAGGATTTTTCCGAAGTCTCCTTCCGCCGCCGCGTATTGCTTCCGTGCGAGGTAAAGCAGTCCGCGGGCGTACAGGGATTCCTGATGTTCCGGGTTGATGGCCAGCAGCGCGTCGTAATCATTGACGGCCTTGTCCGTCTCTCCCAGTTCGGCGTAGAGGGAAGCCCTGTTTTCCAGCAGGGTGGTGCTTTTGGGCTGGCGGCTCAGCGCCGCGGTGTAGGAGACCAGGGCTTCCTCGTTTTTCCCTTGCCTCCGCTGGATGGTGCCCAGGTTGGAGAGCAGCGCGAAATTGGCCGGGTTGCCGGGTTCTTTGCGCATGGCGTTTTTAAGGGCTTCTTCGGCCGAGACCAGGTCGTTTTTGTCCAAGTAATCGCAGCTTTTCTGGATCCATTCCTCGTAGGTCTGCGCGGAAAGAGCCCCGATGCCGCATGAAATGAAAAAACACGTCAGAAATATAAACCCTTTGCCCATGTGATTCTCGCTAAACAAGCGGTGCAAAACTAAGGATTTATTTCGGCTGTTTGCGCGAATACAAATTATTTAACTCGCGCCCCGGATTAAAAATTGTCGGGGAAATTCCCTCCGTTCCCGTTCATCCGTCGGGTATTATTTATAACTTTGCCACGCTTTGCAAGGATTCAAAAGGATACGACGGGCAAGGCAGGCATATTAAAATTGAAAGCAAGATGATATTGTTGGAAGCAGTCGCTGCGGGCACGAAATTGTCCCGCGTGTTGGACTCCCTTGTCGAACAGGGGACGGCGTTGGGCTGGACGTTAATCAAGGCCTTTTTGGTATTTGTCATCGGGCGCTTCTTGATAAGCGTGGCCAGCAAGCTGGTGGAGCGGGTCTTGTTGAAGCGGAACATCGACCCGTCCATCAAGACCTTTGTCGGGAGCCTCGTGCATATCGTGCTGATGGTCCTTCTGGTTGTCTCGGTCGTCGGGGCGCTGGGCGTGCAGACGGCGTCGTTTGCCGCCTTGCTGGCATCTGCCGGCGTGGCGATCGGCATGGCTTTGAGCGGCAACCTGTCCAACTTCGCCGGTGGATTGATCATTCTTATCTTCAAACCATACAAAGTGGGGGATTTTATCGAATCGCAGCACCTATCGGGGACGGTGCGGGAAATACAGATATTCCATACCGTGTTGACGACGACCGACAACAAGGTGATTTACATCCCGAACGGCTCGCTGAGCAGCACGGCGGTCACGAATTACTCCTACCAGAAGATGCGCCGTGTCGATTGGACCTTCGGGGTGGAATACGGGACGGATTTTGCGCGGGTGAAGGCCGTCCTCGATGACATCCTTTCGAGGGACGGGCGCATTTTGCAGGAGCCGGAGCCCCCGTTCGTGGCCTTGAGCCAACTGGCAGACAGCAGCGTGGATTATGTCGTCCGCGTCTGGGTGAAGACGCCGGATTACTGGAATGTCTATTACGACATCATCCGCATCGTGTATGAACGCTTCAACGCGGAGGGCATCTCCTTCCCGTTTCCCCAGCTTGTCGTGCACCGGGCCAACGGCTGATGCGCTTTTTTGTGCTTCAAGGCGCATGGAAATCCCGGCCGCAGGC
>CAYRFT010000262.1:0-3052 GCA_964423585.1 uncultured Parabacteroides sp.
CTTTCGCAAAATTTCGGAAGACCCGGAAATGAAAATCCTTCCGATGGATTCCGCAACAGGGCACTGCCATGTCCTCCCAACTCGGTAGAAATTGTTACTTTTGCCGGGAAAAGTACCGATGATGATGCGGATGGAAAGCCGGCCATGGGTATTTGATATGTGAATGAAAAACAGTAAATACATTCGGCAGATGAAAAAATTATTGATCTTTGACCTGGACGGCACGCTCCTGGACACGGTCGCTGATTTGGCGTGCAGCACGAACCATGCCTTGGAAAAGAACGGTTTCCCGGCCCGCCGCCTGGAAGAATACAATTATTTTGTGGGGAACGGCATCAACAAGTTGTTTGAACGCGCCTTGCCCGAAGGGGAGAAGACGGAAGAAAACATAGGCAAGATCCGCCGGGATTTCCTGGCCCACTATGATGTGCACAATGCCGATGCCACCCGGCCTTACGAAGGCATCCCGGAATTGCTCCGGGCGTTGCAGGAGAGGGGCGTGCGGCTTGCCGTCGCCTCGAACAAATACCAGGCGGCGACGGAAAAACTGGTCGGCCGCTTTTTCCCCGAAATCCGCTTCGCGGCGGTATTGGGCCAGCGGGAAGGAATAAAGACGAAGCCTGACCCCGGCATCGTCTCCGAGATTAGGGAGAAGGCGCGGGCGGAAGCCGCCGAAACATTGTATATCGGCGATTCGAATGTGGACATGCAGACGGCTGCCAACAGCAACGTGGATGCTTGCGGCGTGGCCTGGGGGTTCCGTCCGGTTTCCGAACTCGAATCCTATCATCCGAAACATATTGCCCGGAAGGCATCGGACATTCTGGACATGCTCGGTTAAGGGAAGGGGCATTCCGGATGCTCCTCCCGTTCCCTTCATTCCGTCAACACGGAAAATTCCCCGATGGCGGTGTCCTTGGCATCATCCGCGTTGCGCACGGATTCCAGTCTGACCTCCCGGCCTACGACGGGGGCGAAGCGGACGACCTGTTCAATCGGGTTTGCCTTGATGTTTGAGAACTCCCCGCCCGAAACCAATTTGCCATCCACATAGAACCGGTAGCCGGAGATATGCCCTTGCGCGTCCCGGTTCTGGTCGGGCGTGTAGCGGAAGCCCGCTATCGTCTGCGGCCGCACGAGGCGCAAGGTCAATGCCTGTTTCCCTTTCGGCAGATGGTAGGCGGTATAGCCGTTCCCGTCGAGGACGGCTTTAGCTTTCTCGTCCCCTGTCTGGTACATCTTTGCCGGGATATCGAATTCGGCTGTCGCGACCGGGCCGTATTTGCCGGACGCGGCATCATAGACGACGGCCTTGACCGTGGCTTTCCGGTCCAGCACGAAAGGCTGGCCGTACAAGGCCGATTCTTTGGTCGGTTCGGACCCGTCGGTCGTATAGCAGATCACCGCGTCCGGTTCTCCCGCCCGGATGCACACCTTGTCTTCCAGGTTGCGGGTGACGGCAGGCTCGGTCAGCAAGGCAGGCGCCAGGTACGCCTCCACATTATTGATACATAGCGGGCCTTTCGCGTCCACGAACGTTATGCGGAGCTTTTCGGCATGGACCGTCTTGAAGCGCACGATCCGCTTGTAGCCGACAGTCGTCGTCTCGTCTGCCGGTTCCGCCTCTTTCCACTGCGCGCCTTCCTCATATTCAATCCTGAACGCCTTGACGCGCTGTCCCAACGGGATATATTCCTGCAGCAGCAGGCGGTTCACGTCCGAGGCGGGGGTCATCGTGAAGGTGAGCGAAGCCTGCGTCACGCCGTCATCGGTGGCCCAGTACGTATCCCAGTCGCCATCCGTCACCCGCGCCGGGGCGTATTTCCTGCCTCGCGTGTTGCTTGCCTCCACGTAGGCGTTTTTCAGCAGGTTCGTCTTCAAGTCGTTTTGGATGGTCCGATGCCATTCCACGGCACGGAGGGAATCGCTTGGGGCTATTTTCCCGTTCAGCGCCACCGGGAAGTTCAGGAGGAAGTTGGCATTGTGCCCGACGCTCCGGTAATATAAATCGACCAGCCGGGCCAACGACTTTACCTGATGGTCTTCGCGGGCATGATAGAACCAGCCCGGGCGGATGGACACGTCGCATTCGCCTCCTATCCACTTGTCCCCGTCTTCCATGCCTCGCTGGCTGTCGGTATGATGTTTCTCCTTCGCGTAGGAATAAGGAGACCATTGCGTGGCGTCCGCCCAGCCTTCCTCGTTCCCGATCCAACGGATATCCGGCACGCTGCCCCCGAAAATCATCGCCTGCGGATGCAGTTCCTTGATGGCATCGCGGGCTTCCTCGTACTTGTAATAAGTATCCGGGTCTATCGAGCGTTTCTCGTTTGCCCCTCCGTACCACCCGTCGCCGCCGTTGGCTCCGTCGAACCAATATTCGAAGAGCGGCCCGTAGTTGCCGACAAGCTCGCGCATCTGGGCATGGAACTTTTCCACATACCCCGGCTGCCCGTAGTTCCCGCTGTTCCGGTCCCACGGGGAAAGATAAATGCCGAACTTCAGCCCATGCCTGCGGCAAGCGTCCGAGAGCTCGCGGACCATATCGCCTTTCCCGTCTTTCCAGGGCGAGTTCTTGACCGAATATTCGGTCGTGGCGGTGGGCCAGAGGCAGAAGCCGTCATGGTGTTTGGCCGTCAGGATGACCCCTTTCAGTCCGGCCGCCTTGATGGTCCGTGCCCATTGGTCGCAATCCAGTTCCGTCGGGTTGAAGGTCGATGCGGGTGTGTTCCCGTAGCCCCATTCCAGGTCGTTGAAGGTATTTAACCCGAAATGGACGAAGGCGTAGGTCTCCAATTTATGCCATTCCACCTGTTCCGGCGAGGGAACGGGCATAACGGGCGCGGGAGGAAGGACGTCGGCGCAGGCCGAAAGCAGCCAGGCTGCCGCGCAGGCACCCGGCATCAGCAAAAAACGAGCGGATTTTTTCATGTCTGTTGTGTGCTTTATGGATAAATATGCCCAAAGATAACCTTTATCCGGAATATTTCTTCCCGGCGCGGTTTATTTTTGACCCCCGGTCATGGGGAAGTTTCCGACAGGAAGCGCGGGG